>NZ_JBNNIW010000014.1:0-107302 GCF_050269715.1 Halomonas sp. NPDC076908
GGCCTTCTTCACACACGCGGCATGGCTGGATCAGGGTTGCCCCCATTGTCCAATATTCCCCACTGCTGCCTCCCGTAGGAGTTCGGGCCGTGTCTCAGTCCCGATGTGGCTGATCATCCTCTCAGACCAGCTACGGATCGTCGCCTTGGTGAGCCGTTACCTCACCAACTAGCTAATCCGACATAGGCTCATCCCGTAGCGGGAGCCGAAGCCCCCTTTCTCCCGTAGGACGTATGCGGTATTAGCCTGGGTTTCCCCAGGTTATCCCCCACTACCGGGCAGATTCCTATGCATTACTCACCCGTCCGCCGCTCGTCAGCATCCCGAAGGACCTGTTACCGCTCGACTTGCATGTGTTAGGCCTGCCGCCAGCGTTCAATCTGAGCCATGATCAAACTCTTCAGTTTAAAATCATTGTGATCCTTACTCGCTTTCTAAAGACTCGCCGAAGACAGCAAAAGCGGATCAAACTTGGCTCAAGGTTCAAACGAATTCATTTCAATTTACATTGCCATGACCGCTTGCCTTGATATTGGGTGACTTGTCACCGCATCAGCAAGCGCCCACATGAATTACCTGATCAAATTGTTAAAGAGCTAGTCGCTGAGGCCGTGCCCCGTTGACTTGTGGCGTATACTACCCGAATTCCTGGCGGGGTCAATAACGAATTGAATATTTATCGACAAAACTCGTTAAGAATTAACACTCCCTCAGTAAAGCCTACTTTGCAACCCAATTATTGATCCAGGACAAAGTGGCTACTCCTCTCTCCCGTAAGCTAATCAATAAGCGGTTTCAAACCGTGGACTGTAAAAGCAAGGGAGAATAATCATGACCATAAAAGCTACATCATTAGCCTTACTGGCAACGGGTAGCGTACTTGCCTCCAGCATCGCTATTGCTGACGATGGGCTAGAAAACTATCGCAACCGCTTCGAAGCCTTACCCTATTTACCTCCTATCCCAGCGGATAATTCGCTGACAGATGAGAAAGTAGAGCTTGGAAACATGCTGTTTTTTTGAACCTCGGATTTCATCCAGTGGAGTTATCAGCTGTGCCACGTGCCACAACCCTGCGCTTGGCTGGGCCGATCGCATTCCGCGCGCGGTGGGTCACGATGGTCAGGTTGGTGAGCGCAACACACCGACCGTATTGAATAGTGGTTTTTTGGGGTCGCAGTTTTGGGATGGTCGCGAGCCTGACTTAGAAGGCCAGGCATTAGGACCGATTCAAGCTCCGGTAGAAATGGCCATGGAGCTGGATCTAGCAATAGAAAGGCTAGTGGGGTTCGAGCTTTATCAGGAAAAATTCAGCGAAGCTTATCCTGATCAAGAAAACCCCATCACTGACGATAATTTGGCACACGCGTTAGCCTCTTTCCAACGCACGCTTAATACTCCCAACTCGCCCTTTGACCGCTACCTGCATGGCGATTTAGACGCCATCAGCCAAGCAGCGAAAAACGGCATGGTGGCCTTCGTAGACAATGGGTGTATTGCTTGCCACCGAGGACCTGCGCTTACCGATAGCCAATTCCATGCTATTCAAGTCCCAGGCTCAACCGATTTAGGCCGCTACATCGTTACCGAAGAAGAGGGTGACAAATATCGTTTTAGAACGCCCACACTACGCAATGTCGCAGTGACCTACCCTTATATGAATAATGGCGCGACAGAAACGCTAGAGGAGGCCGTCGCCATTATGGGCCAAGAGATGCTTGGACGAGAGTTCGATGATGAAACCATTGACGATATCACTGCATTCTTACACACACTAACCGGGGCAATGCCTGACTTTGAAGTGCCTGCATTGCCATAAAGTAGCGCAACAAAACAGCGGCACCGTTAACCAAGGGCCGCCTGGTTTACTAGGCGGCATGCACGTTTTTAGCGTGTTTATAGTGAAACTAAGCGTGCCAAAAGTTCTTCTCGACGCTCGGGAGTGGTGAAAGCCTCCTCAATAGCATTCTGCGTTAGTTGACGAAATACAGACTCATCCCAGCTAAATGCTTCTGCGCATGCGGTATGGTTAGCCAGCATTCCACCACCAAAGTAAGCCGGGTCATCCGAACTAATGGTCACCTTAAGCCCTTCTCTCAAAAGCTGGGGCAAGGGGTGGTCACGCAGATCCTCTACCACTTTAAGGCTTACGTTAGATAGTGGGCAGACCGTTAGGACTATCTGCTCCCTGCGCAAGCGCTCAACCACTGCGTCACTTTCCAAACAGCGCACACCATGATCGATGCGCTGCACACCCAATTCGTCCAAGGCCTCTTTAATATATTCAGCAGGGCCCTCTTCGCCGGCATGGGCAACGCATACTAGCCCGAGCTGTTTAGCGCGCTTAAATACCTCGACAAACTTTACCGGTGGATTATTTTGTTCCGCGCTATCCAACCCAATGGCATCCAGCATCTTCCAGCAAGGTGCAGCTTGTTCAAGCACGTGCAACGCTTCCTCTGCGGGGCGATCACGCAGAAAAGCCATAATCATACCGATAGAAAGATCGAGCGTTGCTTCTGCCTCTTGCTTGGCTTTTAGCAGCCCGCTCATAACTACCTCTAACGGCACGCCCCGCTGCAGGTGCGCCTGAGGGTCAAAATGCATGTCGATATGCACAACGCCCTCCTCTCTAGCGCGTTTGAAATAGTCCATGGCCAGGTCATAGAAGTCCTCTTCTTGGCAAAGCACACTCATACCCTGGAAATAAAGATTTAAGAACCCCTGTAGATCATCAAAGTGATAAGCATTTTTGGCTTCTTGCACAGTCGCGTAAGGCAGTTCAATTCCGTTACGTTGCGCCAGCGCAAACATTAACTCGGGCTCAAGCGAACCCTCAATGTGCAAGTGGAGCTCTACTTTAGGAAGGTTGCGTAAAAAATCATTCATAGTGGGCTCCTAACCGTGAGATCAATTAATCAAGTAAACATTGACTCAGTTTACCGGCATCAAGGTGCCAGTGATACTCAATGCCAGGAGGTCGGACTAATGAGCTAATTTGATGAACAAAATAGATGACCGTTCGACTCGCGAGCCATTGATCTAATGATATGGCAATGTGTTTAGCCGTTGTCTCATCGATACCTGCGAATGGCTCATCAAGCAGCACTACCTTGGGATTACGTAACATTAAGCGTGCTAACGCGACACGCCTAGCTTGACCACCTGAAAGCTGCTGCCCTTTCTCACCCACTGCTGTATTTAAGCCTTTCGGTAATTGCTGTACCCAGCTATCCAACGCGACGGCTCGCAGTACTTCCCATAACATGTGATCACTAGCAGAAGGGTTAGCGATACGCAGATTCTCAGCCAAAGAGCTGTCAAAGAGATCCACTTGTTGAGTGAGTACCGCAAAATGTTCCGCACGACTTTGCGATGAAAGCCGCCATGGTGCCACGCCCCCTACTATCACCTGTCCTTGAGACGCTATAAGCCGGCCAATCAATACGCTAACTAAAGAAGACTTGCCCGCACCCGACTTGCCAGTAATAACCGCGCGCCTCCCCTCCTGCAGTCGAAAAGTGACATTACTTAATGCAGGCTGCAGAGCCTGAGGATAGTGCATCGTCAGCTCCGTAACGTTAATGGCCAAGCCTGATTCTTCCGGCAGACTCGGCGGTGTTTCAGTTGATAATGAGTCACCCGTTAATTTATTTAAGCGTTGCACCGCAGCGTAGCTAGCGCCTAGCTTTATAAAGCTACTGGGTAGCGCGAGGAAAACTTCATTTACACCTAAAGCAATTAACACCACCATGACCACGATAGGCGCTGCTACCAACTGCTGAGAAAATACTAGGCTGGCTAGCCACAGCACCGCTACCACCAATAAACCGGTCACGCTACTTACTAGACAGTTAATTAATGCCGTCTTACGTCCCAACCGCTGCTGATTGACAAGCGCTTGCTGCTCCTGAGTAGCAACAAGGCCACGATGCCACGGGGCGCTTTGATAACTCATTAATTCTGCTGAGGCCTGTACCTGATCGACCACTAGGTGGCGTAAGGATTGTTGATCAACTGTTTGTTGGTAGCTTTGAGCAAATCCCCAGTTAGCAGTAAACAGCGTCACCGTTAACCATAGCAAAAGCAGCGTTATCGCTATTATTACGGCCACGTTTGGCAACCAGAACGCTACAAAAACCACAACTACCAACACACTGAGCAGTGCTACCAGCGGTGGCATGAGAATACGCAGATAAAAATTATCCAGCGTATCGATATCAGCAGTTAATCGGCTCAACCAGTCACTGGCACGCTGACGACGCAAACTGGCATCATCAAGGCGTGTTAAAGAACCGAACACCCGATAGCGTAAGTCAGCAAGCAGCGTTAACACTGTGTTGTGGTTATAGAGCCTCTCGATATAACGCGCCACAGTACGCAGCAAGGCAAAAAAACGAATACCACCGCCAGGAACATAAACGTCTAAACGCGCTGGAATGCCCGCTGCCAAAGCTAAACCCGTCAGTGCACTCGCGGTAATAAACCATCCCGATAGCCCGAGCAAGGCAAGGCCTGCCAAGAGTGTTATCCAAACAAGAAGCGCACCCACAAGAAAGCGCTGACGACGCCGTACCAGCAATTGCAGCCAAGGAAGAAAGTCACGAAAAACAGTCATCATTTGGCCACCTCTGCTAACTCACCCTTTTCAAAAATAAAATGGCGCTGTGCTGCGGAGATCACCGCCGGGTGATGGGTAGCAATGACTAACGTACGACCGTCATTTGCCAGCTCAAGCAATGCAGCGATTACAAGCTGCTCAGTGTCATGATCCAAACTTGCGGTAGGTTCATCCAGTAATACCAAAGGAGCTTTGCTTAGATAAACACGTGCAAGCGCAAGGCGCTGGGCCTGCCCGCCGGATAAACCTATACCGCGTTCCCCAATCAGGGTATTTAAACCGTCAGGTAATTGTGCCAAAAGAGGCGCAAAACCAGAGTGATGCAGCGCTGCCAGCATCTCCTCTTCAGACGCGTGCGGTGCTGCCAAGCGAAGATTATCGGCCAAGCTACCGTGCAACAAACAAGGCTGCTGATCCAACCAAGCCGATTGGCTATTTGCCTGCCGACGGTACTCTCCACTGCTTGGCTGAATAAAGCCGGCAAGCAGTGCCAGCAATGTAGATTTCCCACTACCGGACGCACCACTGATAGCCACAATCTCACCCTTCTCAATCGTAAGGTCTATAGGGCCTATTACATGGCCGCGTCCAGGGTAAGCAACACTGGCACCTGCCAGTTCAATCACTGCCGAGGCGTCATGAGGCCCCAAATGTTCTTGAACAATCAAATCAGGCTCATTGAGTATATTAACGATACTCTCCGCCGCCCCCAATGCCGCAGCGCGATCATGATAATGCTGAGAAAGCGTGCGCAGTGGCTGGAAAAACTCAGGAGCAAGCAGCAGGACGGCAAGGCCTGAAAAAAGAGTCAGTGCAGGAGAGGGACCGTATTCAATATAACCGAGCAGCCCAAAGCCGACATACATCGCCACTACCGCAATCGCTACCGAGGCGAAGAACTCAAGTACTGCAGAAGAGAGAAACGCCAGCCTCAGTGTACGCATACTGAGCCGTCGATATTCATCCGTGGCATACCAGACATCACGTTGAGCAGTTGTGGTATGTCCAAAGAGCTGTAACGTAGCCATCCCCCGCACCCGGTCAATAAAGTGCGCAGATAGCCTTGATACCGCTACAAACTGGTCGCGATTAAGCCGCTCGGCCCCCATGCCTACTAGGGCCATAAAAAGTGGAATAAGCGGGGCAGACAGCAACAAAAATAAGGCGACTAAATAATCCAGCCAGCCCACCACCATTAAAATTAATAGCGGTAAGCAAAGCGTCATACGTAGCTGGGTATAAAAGCGCGCAAAGTACCCTTCTAACGCGTCAATATGCTCCACCACCTGATTCGCCAATGCGCCACTGTGTCGACTCGTTAGCCAGATAGGGCCTAATTCTGCCAGCTTATCTAGTACCTGAGCCCTGGCACGTTGGCGAATACGCAAGCTGGCTTCCAAACTAAGCGTTTCATGACCCCACTGAAAAGCAGCGCGTAACAACACACAGCTTGCCAGCAGGGCAAAAATGGGCAGTAACGCCAATGGTGAGCGGGACTCCACAACTATCTGTTGAATCAGCCATGCCAACCCCACCACCAGCGTAATAGTTTGGCTGCCCGCAAAAACACCGCAAAGCGACGCACCCACTAAGCGCTTACGCTCACTTTTAGCTAGTTCAGATAACCAACTACGCGGCGTTAAGAGATCATTCTTTTCAGCTACCATCCGCTTAGTGATATCCCTCGCCTACGCGCACTTTGCCGCGGAATACCCAATACGACCATGCGGTGTAAGCCAGAACTATCGGGATAACAAACACAAAGCCGATCAGTAGGAACAGCTGCGATTCAGGCGCAGAAGCGGCATCCCACAGTGTATAGTTCGGAGGCACAATAATAGGCCACTTACTGACAATCAGCCCCAAATACGTAAAGAAGTAAATGCCAATAGTGGCAATAAAGGGCACACCCTCGCGGCGTTTTTGCACAGAGCGATATACAATGAAAGCACACGCTAGAGCTAAGAAAGGGAAGACCCAAATTAATTGTATGTGGCCAAACCAACGCTCCCATACTATCGGGTTCACAAACGGCGTCCATATGCTAATAATTCCAAAAACCAACAGCACAAGAGCCAGTAACATAGGCGTGATTTTATAAGCCCAGTCTTGAATATGGCCTTCTGATTTAAGTATCAGCCAAGTAGCCCCCAATAATGCGTAACCAGCCATTAAACCAAGACCGGTTAATATCGAGAAAGGCGTCAGCCAATCAAACGCGCCGCCAACGTAGGCAAAATTTTCGACAGGAAACCCTTGGATATAAGCACCCACCACCGCCCCCTGGGCAAAAGCAGCAACTGCTGACCCCCAGCAGAACGCCCTGTTCCACCAGTGGCGATTACGTCTCGACTTGAAGCGCAGCTCAAATGCAACGCCACGGAATACCAACCCCGCCAACATCAAGAAAACGCCAATGTATAAAGCGGGTAAAAACACTGAATAGACTAACGGAAAAGCCCCTAATAGGCCGGCACCGCTGAGCACTAACCAGGTCTCATTGCCATCCCATATCGGCGCAACCGAGTTCATCATCACATCTCGGGAGTCTTCATCAGGGGCAAAGGGATAGAGAATCCCCAACCCCAAATCAAACCCATCCATCAGCACATACATCATAATGCCGAAGCCAATAATGAACGCCCAAATTAACGTTAAATCAAACATTTCCATGTTCATTTTTAGCTCCTTACCGGGTCAACATCATCGTCAAAAGGAGTATGCGCTGCAGACATCGGCCGCATTGGACGTTTAAAGTTCTCACCTGTGGTTTCACGCTCTTCTACAGGTAACATACCGTTCCGCACTACCCGCGTTAGATAATACACACCCGCGTAGAACACCACGCCGTAGACCAGGATGTAGCCAATCAGGGTAAATAGTGCCATTGGGCCGGTCAGTGAGGGCGTCAAGCCCTCTGCATGGGTCATCATTCCATACACCAACCAAGGTGAGCGGCCCGACTCAGTGACCACCCATCCCGCCAAGACAGCGACGAAGGGCATCGCAATCATGCCGACCAATGATTTTAGAAATAGCGGTTGTTTATAGATATTGCCTTTGCGGCGTAAAATCAGCCCTGTAAGCGCCACTGTAATCATTAAAAGTCCAATCCCCACCATGACCCGGAAAGCCCAAAATACAATCCAGACCGGTGGCTGCTCTTCAGGTGCAGCTTCGCTAATGCCTGGTATTTCACCGTCAGGCGAGTGCGTCAAAATGATGCTCGCCAAGTTGGGAATACCAAAGGCAAAACGGTTGGCTTGCGCCTCTTGATCGGGCATCGCAAATAACAGCAGCGGCACATTCGTCGACGTTTCCCAGTGCCCTTCCATTGCGGCAACTTTGGTTGGCTGATACTCCAATGTATTTAAACCGTGGAAGTCACCGATCACGGCTTGCAGAGGCGCTAAAAATAGCAGCAGCCAAAGGCACATTGAAAGCGCACGGCGATTAGCTTCAGGGTCGCGGTCGCGCAGCAGGTACCACGCACTAACCCCCGCCACTACAAAACCGCCAGTTAAGAAAGAGGCAACCGCCATGTGGGCGAAACGATATGGGAAAGAGGGATTAAAAATTGCCTCGCTCCATGATGTTACATGAAAGCGAAAATCAATAAGTTCAACACCGGCGGGGGTATGCAACCAACTGTTTGCCGATAGAATCCAGAAGGCCGATATAAAGGTGCCTATCGCCACCATAATGGCTGCAAACAAGTGAACACCTTGAGGAACTTTACCGCGGCCAAACAGCAATACACCCAAAAAAGCCGCCTCTAGGAAAAAGGCGGTAACCACCTCATAACTAAGCATGGGGCCTAAGAAGTTTGAGGATGCTTGGGAAAAGTTACTCCAGTTAGTACCAAACTGAAATGACATAACGATGCCAGACACCACCCCCATCCCGAAGACAACGGCGAATACCCTGGTCCAAAAGAGAGCCAAGCGATCCCAGGCAGGATTCTCGGTCTTAAAAAACAACCCATGAAGTAACGCTATGTAAGAAGCCAAGCCAATGGTAAAAACAGGGAAAATCGCATGAAACGACACAACGAATGCAAACTGCAATCGCGATAGCACAAGGGGATCAAGTTCCATTTCACTCTCCTAAGACTGAATAGGTTTCCCATCAATGGGTTAACACAAGCTTAGTCGAGCCTTTTCGGCACCGCACTTTTAGTTATAAGCACTAAGCTTATTTCTTAATACTGCTCTTAAATTGCTGCAACCATGCCAAGTTGGACAGCCATAATATAATAGTAGCCAAGCGTCTAAGATGTGTCGCATTGACGCATAGCGCACCATAGTAGTGCGCTATGACATGGCCATCATTTCAACATAATGACTATCTGGACATGAGTACGATGCTCACCATATAGCCCGTATAAGCAATAAATAGAGCTAACAGTACGCCCCCTTCCAGGCGGTTAATACGCCGTGGACAGCCACGCCAGGAGAACGCAAAAATAATCATCAACAGCGTCATTCCTGTCATGACACTCCAGTCGCGAACTAATACTTCACGACCGGCTTCAATGGGTGCAATCACACCAGCCAGGCCAACCACTGCCAGGCTATTGAACAAATTCGAACCCACCACATTGCCTAGCACCAGATCATGCTCTTTACGACGCAGCGCGCTAATAGAAGAAGCGAGTTCCGGCAGCGATGTCCCTATAGCTACTACAGTTAATCCGATAATTAAGTCACTCACCCCGAAACGCAAAGCAATTTCAACAGCGCCCCAGACCAGTAAGCGAGAACTTGCAATCAAAAATACCAAACCTACTAATGTCCACATTATAGATTTACCACGGGACATAGGTTTGCTATCCAAGGTTTCAGCAACCTCAGCTTCCAGCGCATCCGCTGGCTGATTACGTGAGCGCAAAATGCTAACAATAATAAACACCACCAGCGCAAGTAATAGACATATAGCCTCCCAGCGCGCCACGAATCCATCCAGGAGCATTAAACCGGTAGCCAGCATAACCAGCATTAATAGCGGCATTTCTTTGCGAATAACGCTTGAATGAACAGCAAGTGGCGAAATAAGCGCTACTAAGCCCAGGATTAAGCCAATATTGGCAATATTCGAACCATAGGCATTACCCACCGCCAAACCTGGATTTCCATCAATGGCTGCCAGTACCGACACCATCATTTCTGGTGCTGAAGTACCAAAGCCAATGACGAGCATGCCAATCAGCAGCGGCGAAAGCCCCAGCCAGCGGGACGTTGCCGCTGCTCCATCAATAAATTTCTCAGCACTCCACACCAGCAAGGCCAAACCAAGCAAGACCGCTAATAAGGGAAGTAACATTTCATTTCCTTCATGGATTAATTCCAGGCACTATTTCTTCTAGGTAAGATTGATTAACCGCGCGGGTGTCGCAATCAACTCATACTATGATGCTTTTCATACACGGCATGTTGTGCACTAACCATTGCACCGCAGCATCGTTATTTAAACGCTCGCTGTGGTCAAGCGCCATTACGAGGTTTTTTTAGACACTATTCAGGCATATAGACTTGCTAAATAGCGCATTTGCCAGCTTAATCCGCCACATCCTAGTAGCTTTACTTAAAACACGCACTGAGAGTTTTGGTTTTTGGCTCAACATCGATTGATCAAACGTCCTAATTTAACGGTCAACACGCCACTCGTTGACCGCTCACCGCCTGAGGTTAGAACTCAGCGGCGGCGCCTGCGCGCCTGCCACGAGTGCGACTGGGTCTCGGCTTTACCACCATTGAACTCTGGTGAAAAAGCCTCCTGTCCTCGCTGCTCGCACGTGCTAGTTAAACGTCACCGCTTTCCGGCGCAGCGAAGCATGGCCTTGGCCATTGCGGCTCTCACCGCCTTGGTGCTGGCAATCTCGTTCCCGTTTATTAGCTTTTCTGTCAGTGGTATTGGTAACCGAATTGAGCTGTCTCAAACGGCCACTACCTTAATTGGCTTTCACCAGCCGCTCGTTGCCATTGCCGTTATAATGACCATTGTCGTGCTTCCCGCGGTTTATTTGCTGGGTGTCATTTGGCTACAATTTGGCCTGCTACGCGACCGCCCCTTGCCCTATAGCAGGGATATCGCCCGCACGTTGGCACACCTAATACCGTGGATGATGGCCGATGTATTTATTATCGGCGCGTTGGTCAGCCTTATTAAAATTGTCGGAATAGCGCAAATTGAATTAGGCATCTCATTTTGGGCGTTTTGCGCTTTTGCCGTACTACTACTGATGACCACGCAATCGATTGACGCTGATTGGATGTGGTTTTCATTGGAGGGAGAACCATTAGCGCCTGAAGGCACTCAAACCGGACGCCCTGCTGCAGAACAAAATCTAACTGGCTGCCCCACCTGTGGGCTTATAAATCGGCTGTCCGACCAAGGCCGAGGATACTGTAGCCGTTGCCATGAAAAACTGCATCAACGCCTACCTCATAGCCTACAGCGCACATGGGCTCTATTGGGCGCGTCGGCGATTATGTATATTCCTGCTAACGTTTATCCCATTATGACCACTACCAGTCTTGGCCACTCCTCCCCCTCAACTATTATTGGCGGTGTTGTTCAGCTCATTCAAATGGGCTCCTGGCCTATTGCAGCAGTTATCTTTATTGCCAGCGTCATTGTACCAGTGGGTAAATTGGTCGCTTTAACATGGCTTTGCATAGTCGTTAGACGGAGTAATGTCTTAAATGCCAATAGCCGTACGCGGCTTTACCGCTTAACGGAATTTATTGGCCGCTGGTCAATGGTCGATGTGTTTGTTGTGGCCATTTTAGTTGCTTTGATTCGCGCGGGTTCATTGATGTCAATTACACCCGGGCCTGCAGCGCTCGCCTTCGGCTGTGTGGTTGTGTTAACCATGTTGGCAGCGATGACTTTTGACCCACGTTTAATTTGGGACTTACCCTTACCCTCTTCTACTAGCCGTAAAACGGCCACCAAGGATATTGTTGATGGCTAACGAAACATTAACGCCGAACACCGACCCATCAGATGAAACTGATTTAAACAAAGCTAAAACATCGCGTCAGACTCGTTTGTCTCCGATTTGGGTGGTTCCTATCGTTGCCATCGCGATTGGCTTATGGCTGGTGTATGACAACTACTCAAGTCGTGGCACGCTGGTAACGCTCACTATGGATAGCGCTGAGGGCATCGAGGCGGGAAACACGTTAATTCGCAGTCGCAATGTCGAAATTGGCCGTGTTCAGACAGTACGCTTGTCTGACGACCTATCCCACGCCGTGATGACTGCACGTATTCAACCAGGCGTGGAAGATATGCTGCGAGAAGACAGCCGCTTCTGGGTAGTTAAGCCTCGCATTGGCCGTGAAGGGATCAGCGGTTTGGGAACAGTATTGTCCGGCGCTTACATACAGCTTGAACCCGGCACGCAAGAAGCCCCTCGTCGGGAATTCCCAGTAAGTGATATTCCGCCTGTCGCGCCCAGCGGCCAAGCGGGGCTGCGCCTTAGCTTAACCAGCCAGCTAGGCAATTCACTACGCGTCGGCGACCCGGTTTCTTATCAAGGTTATACCGTAGGGCGTATTGAAGAGAACCGCTTTGACCCTGCCTCACGCACTATGCAACATCAGGTCTTTATTGAAGAACCCTATACACAGCTCGTTACCGATAGCACACGCTTTTGGACCACCAGTGGTATTGATTTTCGCTTAGGTGCCGATGGCGTGCGTGTCAGCGTTGAGTCTCTAGAAGCGCTACTCGGCGGAGGCGTTACTTTCGGCGTACCTGAAGATTTACCTATGGGACAACCCGTTGAAGCCAATACACGCTTTACGCTGTATGCCGATGAAGACGAGGCACGGGAAGGGACGTTCAATCGCTACTTGGAATATGTGCTACTGGTTGATGAAACGGTACGCGGCTTATCAAGAGGAGCACCCGTTGAATTTCGCGGCGTGCGCATCGGCACTGTCGCTGCCGTACCGTGGAAATTTACCGCTCCTCAGCCTGACTCACGCGCGCGGTTTGCGATTCCCGTACTCATCCGCATAGAGCCTCAGCGGCTCGGTATTGAAAATAGCGACATCGACCTGGGTGAGTGGGAAGCACGCTTCAATCGTATGTTCGGGCTAGGGCTTCGGGCCTCGTTGAAAAGTGGCAGCCTGCTCACGGGCGCCCTGTTTGTAGACTTAAACTTCCAACGTGACCTAGCCGATGAGTATGTACCCGAGCAGTTCTCGGATCTTAACGTATTCCCTACAGTTGCCGGAGGTTTTGCCCAGATACAGGCGCAAGTTACCGATTTATTGGAGAAGCTCAATTCGCTTGAAGTTGAGCCTCTATTAGCCGGACTAGACCGTAATCTGCAGGCTTCGGAAAGCGTGCTTAACGAAGTCCGTGATGTCAGTGCTTCACTTAATCAATTGCTTAGTGACCCGGAGACACAAGCGGTGGGTGGCAACTTAAATGCAACGCTTGATGAGCTACGCAGCACAATGCAAGGTTTATCACCCTCGTCTCCCGCTTATCAGGAGCTAACGAGCGCCATTGAACGCCTGGATCGCTTAATGCGTGACCTACAGCCGCTCACGCGCACACTGAATGAAAACCCAAGGGCACTGCTGTTCGACAACCTAGATGCGCAAGACCCCATCCCGCGTGCGCCACGTGAATAAGGAGCTGAGTATGTCGATAAGGATACGTAAGTTGGTAGGGACAGGTAGGTTTTCATGGTTAAGGTGCCTAGCGTTGCTAATGGCCTGCCTGCTAGTAACTGCTTGCGCCAGTAGCGTTACGCCGCCGGCACGCTATATGCTGACAAGCGGTCAGCTAACCAACGCACCTGCCCAGCCAGTAGGAACACTACGCCTTAGTGCCCCTCGGCTGGCTCACTATCTGGATGTTGACGGTATCGTAATGCAGTTGGACGACATTACGTTGAATGCGGCCCGCGAACATCAATGGGCAGAAGGGTTAGGCCGCCAGCTAGAGCGAGGCCTTCGCGCCCGCTTGTCACAAACACTGCCCTCTCTCAGAGTTGTCCGGGCTGAAGGGAGTCAACCCGACGCACTGACACTGCGGATCGAAGTTGATCAGTTTCAAGGGCGTTTTGACGGTTTAGCCGTTGCAAGCGGTCAGTGGCAACTAGTGAATGCTGAGGGTGAGATGCTGGCAATGGAAAATTTTTATGCCGAAACTACTCTTGAGGAAGATGGTTATCCTGCGCTAGTGCGCGCCCTAAGCAGTAGCTGGGATCAATCTGCCGAGCTTATCGCTGAAGAGATACGCTCGGGCGCTTATTTCAACTAAATTATTATACAATCAAGCCATTATGAGGCGGCTCATATGACAAATGATGAACATACAACGCCCCTAGCTATTGAGCAATTACGGGATGGCATTAGCGCCCTAATGCAAACGGTGACGTCACTACTAGATGACGAAGCGACGCTGGCAACTCTTGAAACCGCACTGCATAGCCACGATGCACTCAGCGATCAGTTAGCCTCTTACACGCTTGATAGCTCAGCGGCGGATGCCCTTCAACGCATTGAGCATTTTATTACCCTTCAAGCTGGCCAATATTATCAGGCTTACGAAGCAACGTTACAGGGTCAAGAAAACAACCGATTTATCCCGCTTTTCGCGCGCCAGCTGCTCGCCCTTGAGGGCATAGGTCCAGCCACTGCCCGTCAACTATTTCAGAGCGGCATTTTCACCCCTGAAGCGCTTTATGCGTTAACACCCCAAGCGCTTGAAGCGCTTGAACTACCGCCTTCGATGTTGGCCCGCCTTTTATCGTTACGTTATTAGCTACCAAGCTGACACGAGGCAGCTAAACAAGCTGCCTTGTTATAACCGTGTTACACTGCCCGGCTTATTACTGACACGAATGTATTCCGATGTGTCCGTGCACATCGGAATACAGCGTTGTTTCGCGCTGTAACTCTCTTGTCACCTGTCACGGTCAACCACGGCTAACCAACGACCATCGCGGCCTAGTGAAATATCTGGCACACTTCGCTGCCGCGAAGGTGAATCAACCTCGCTTTTTGAACATTACATCTAGTGACAACAACTACTTACCAGTACTGACTCACTAGGTGATTGCGGAGAACGCATGAGCTTTTCTGATCTTGGCCTGCACGACGATTTGTTACGCGCTGTCACAGCGCAAGGCTACACCGAACCTACTCCTATTCAGCGAAAGGCAATCCCTGTCGTATTAGAAGGTCGCGATATGCTAGCCAGCGCCCAAACCGGCACCGGCAAAACAGCGGGCTTTACGCTTCCGATGTTACAACGGCTAAAAGATGGCAAACGTCCCGACAGACGTCAGGTGCGTGCGCTGGTGTTGACACCGACACGCGAGCTTGCAGCTCAAGTCGGTGAGAGTGTAGCAACCTATGGCCAACATCTATCGCTGCGCTCTCACATTATCTTTGGCGGCGTTGGTCAACAGCCCCAAATTGATGCACTAAAAGCAGGCCTGGACGTACTTATCGCCACACCGGGTCGCTTACTGGATCTGCATCAGCAGGGCCATGTAGACTTATCCGCTGTTGAAATATTAGTGCTTGATGAAGCAGACCGCATGTTGGATATGGGCTTTATCCACGACATTAAGCGCCTGCTCCGCCTAGTGCCTAAAAAACGCCAAAACCTGCTTTTTTCAGCAACATTTTCAAATGAAATTCAAACGCTTGCGCAACAGCTATTAGATAACCCTGCACTCATTGAAGTGGCACCACGCAATACCACGGCAGAGAGAATCGAGCAGGCTATTTACCGCGTAGATCGTGAGAAAAAGCGTGAGTTATTAGCCCATCTAATCCAGCAGAATGGCTGGTTTCAAGTACTGGTATTTACGCGTACCAAACATGGTGCCAACCGCCTTGCCGAGCAGCTCTCCAAGCAGGATATACCTGCCATGGCGATACATGGCAATAAAAGCCAAGGTGCTCGTACTCGCGCACTTAGTGCTTTTAAGAGTGGTGACCTGCAGGTACTTGTAGCGACCGATATCGCTGCACGCGGCTTGGATATCAATGAGCTACCGCATGTTGTCAATTTCGACCTACCTAATGTGGCCGAAGATTACGTACACCGCATTGGCCGTACTGGTCGCGCTGGAAGTAATGGCGAAGCGGTATCGTTGGTCTGTGTCGACGAGCACGCCCTGCTAGGCAATATCGAGCGGTTAATTAAACAGACGCTGCCAAAACATATCGAACCGGGTTTTGAGCCTGACCCAAACATCAAACCTGAACCCATCGAAAACGGTCGCCGCAACCAACGGCAACCACGGGCTAAACGCAAACCCGAAGGCCAAAGTGCCAATACTGGTGGTGAACGTAAACGTCGCGTTAGACGCTAGCTCCTGGTGCTGGAATATGCGAAGGTAGCCTCCTTGCATATTCCAAGCCGCTGTTTTTAGCATTTATTTCCAGCCTTCAGGCAAGAACATTTTTTCACGGAGTGATTATGGCATCATCCCAACTCATGGCCGATTACCGCCAATGGCTGACTTTTCAACGTCAAGAGCAGCTCAGCCGAGAACACCAAGGGATTGTGCAGCGTTTAGAGGACGCACGCGCCACAGCCAATCAAGTGGTTCAGGCTTATCGCAGCATGGCTGAAAAAGCCTCTATTGAAGGCGCCTGCTACCGTACAATTTTTCTGCGTCAGCGTGAAGATAACCATGCCTTACCCTGTGAAGGCTGGCTATTTGTAAGACGCGTGCTTAGCGAGGGCAACAGCACACGCGTACGTGTCACTTTAGTTGAAACGTTCTCGCTTGAAGACGGCATTATGGCAGCAGGAGATAAGCCAGCACGTAAGCTTACCCTTGAGATATTTGACCAGCTGCACATGGATAAAGGTATGCGTACCACGGTAAGGGTAGACTGCTTGGATGCTCCGCAGGATTATCATTTTATCACGCTACTTGATGCCGTTCGTGGAGACTTGCGCCCTCATCTTAAGTAAGCGCCTGGGCTCAGCATGGTATCTCGTCGTTCAATTACGTTTATCTTACTGATGGTTGTGGTGGGGCTTAACTTACGCCCTGCCATGTCATCGGTTGCCCCTTTGCTCACTCGGCTTCAGGAAACGGCTGGCCTGTCGGCTACTGCCGCTGGCTTACTCACCACCCTTCCGGTACTTTTCCTGGGCTTATTCGCTCCGCTTGCACCCATCCTGGCTAAACACTTTGGCAGCGAAAGAACACTCAGCGCGGCACTTATATTGCTGGCGGCAGGGCTTATTTTGCGTGGCCTACCACTTCCCGGTGTACTTTTTGTCGGTTCAGCAATGGCTGGTGCTGCAATTGGTATTGGCGGCACCTTACTTCCGGCCTTGGTGAAACGTGAACTGCCTGATAGCGCTGATTTACTCACAGGCCTCTACACAATGGCGCTCTGCTTGGGTGGCGCCCTAGGAGCCGGTCTTAGCGTGCCGCTGACCCAACTGCTCGGCAGCTGGCAAGCTAGCTTAATGAGCTGGTCGTTACTGTCACTGTTCGCTCTGCTGGTTTGGCACTTCAACATGCCACGCACATCCTCATCAGCTCTGCCCGCCCCGGCCAACAGCGGCACTTTAAGGCTACTTAAACTACCGCTCACATGGCACGTAATGCTGTTTATGGGGCTTCAATCTTCCATGGCCTATATTGTGTTTGGCTGGCTACCGACACTGCTGGTCTACCGCGGTTACAACGAAGCTGACGCAGGTTGGACTATGGCGGTTTCTATTATGTGCCAGTTAGCTTCTGCCCTGGGGGCTCCTTGGCTTGCACGGATGGGGCGTGACCAGCGCCCCGCCCTGCTACTTGTGTTATTGAGCACCGGCCTAGGCCTATGGATGCTACTCATCGCCCCACTGGTTTGGAAATGGCCTGGAGCGGCACTACTCGGTATAGGTCAGGGAGGCAGCTTTAGCCTCGCCTTAAGTTTACTCGTCCTACGCACCGCCAACTCACGGCTGGCAGGACAGCTTTCAGGGCTTGTTCAGGGCGGTGGCTATACACTCGCTGCTTTAGGTCCCTTTGGAGTAGGCGTTTTACTTCAGGCGGGAGCTGACACTGGGAATATTGCTTGGGTATTAATTGTGCTTATTACCCTTTGCTGTGGTTTTGCCTTATTGGCTGGTAGAAATCAGCGTTTAGATGACCAGACGGGAAAGCTTCAAGTGCAGCGTATAACTCGTTCTTATTGACCTATCCAGGAAAACCCATGAGCCCACAACACTCCCCTTTTGCGAGCACAACGTCGTCGAACGCAGAGCGTCTTCTTGTGATCTATACGGGAGGCACGATCGGCATGCAACAGCATGCACAGGGGCTTGCACCAAGCGGTGATTTTGCATCGAGGATGGCGACAGCGTTCTCTCAACTATCGCTGGCGCAGCAGCGAACGTTACCGCCTTATGACGTCCTCAGCTATTCAACACTGATTGACTCAAGCGCTGCCACGCCGCTTATCTGGCAAAAGCTCGCTCAGGATATTAATGACCAGCTTTCCGCTTACACTGGCTTTGTGATCATTCACGGAACCGACACGCTGAGCTGGACTGCGTCAAGCCTGGCATATCAGTTACAAGGACTTGATCGCCCTGTTGTAATGACTGGCGCTATGCAACCTCTTGAAGCCAATGGCAGTGATGGTCTGGAAAATCTCTATGGCGCCCTCCAGTTTGCTGCAAACCCCTCGCTTCAAGAAGTAGCTATTTATTTCGCTGGAAAACTACTGCGAGGCGCCCGCGCTATCAAGCAGCATAGCGAAGCATTTGACGCCTTCACCAGCCCTAGCTACCCCTTGATAGGTGAACGTGTGGGCGATGATTTCGTGTACTACTCCAGCAGGAGCCTTGGACATCACCAACGTGGAGCCCCACGCTTTGAGCTGCCGGACTACCGCCCAGTTAATCAAGGAGAAATCATTCGTATTGTGCTTTGGCCAGGAATCACTGCCTGGCAGCTTGATGCTTGGCTAGGCGACTCCCGTATTAAAGGTGCGCTGTTGCAGCTTTGGGGGGCTGGAAATCTACCTGATGATGCCCGTTTGATGGAAGTACTTGCCCGGGCCAGTGGGGAAGGCAAGCTTTTGGCCGCCATAAGCCAGTGCCCGCAGGGTAGTGTGCAACTTGGTGCCTATGCAGCAGGCCATGGGCTTAGCGACGCAGGCGTGCTATCAGGCGATGATATGACGCCTGAAGCGGCTTTCACCAAATTGATCCACCTGATAGCACAGCCGCTACCCTTAGAGGTGCAGCGCCAGCGCTTTTTAACACCCCTGGTCGGCGAACGTTAGCCAAACGACTGACGCCCAATACTGGCGCAAACTGAGATTCACGCTATGGTGTAGATGGTCAACCTAACAGTTTGAAGGAGCACTAGAATATGGAAAAGCCAGTACACCATTTCAGCGAACTTTTTGAGCAATTAGGCCTTGCTTCAGACGCCGACTCGATCGAGCGCTTTATACAGCGCAATGCTCCTCTGCCTGAACTCATGCCACTGGCTGAAGCCCCCTGCTGGAATGAAGGGCAGGCTGAATTTTTAAAAGAAGCGGTGGCAGAAGATGCTGATTGGGCCGAGGTAGTTGACCACCTTGATGCTTCAATGCATAAATCACACTAATCTTTATAACTTTCTAAATGTCTCGCGCCGCCTCTACGCGGCGCCTAAACCACGCACCAACTAGCAATAACAGTGCTAAGGCAATCAGCGGTAACACCACGTCGAACTGCAGCGCATCCTCCGTCTCGATAGCCTCTAAGGCACCATATATAGCGCTACTATAAACTCCCCACTTTATCGATAACCCCAGCGCCGCTGCCAATAGATACGTTTTAAGAGGAATAGTCCTTAAACCGGCTGCGAAATTAATCACTGAGTGAGGGAAACCAGGCAGTATCCGCAATGCGCACTGGGTCATTAAGTCACTTCGCTGCTCCAGCATCTGCATAACTTTTAATGTTAGCCCACCTGGCGTCCAGCGCTGACCTGCCCGGGCCGCTATCTGATAAGCCCCAAACGCGCCCGCGACACTACTTAGCGTTAACATCACAGTCGCAATTAATGGCGGATAAAAGGGCGCTATAAGCCAAAGCCCAATACTCCCGGGCAACCCTACGGCTAAGGTGACGGCCATAATTAGCATCACCCCTATAATCACCACGGGATGATGTGATGCCTGGGCAGCCCACTGTTTAACTGCCATCAAATCTGGTGAATACCATAACCATACATAAGCCAACATGGCGAGACAGGCAAACCCTAACGCCCAGCGCCAGGGGTGTCGCGGTGCATTATTCATTCAATCGTGCTTCCACTCGTTCAAGAATCTGACGGCTTACTTTGCCAACTAACGGCTTCGCCGCTTTGTTAACCGCCTTTTCCATTAGTCGATTACGGATTTCATAAGTGAGTGTCAGCGCCACTTCGGTGCCTTCAGGGACTTCGCGAAGACGATAGCGCCCCTGATTTTTAACCCCGTCTAACGATTCCCAAGCAAGTATATAGGGAGCTTGAATATCAGTGACCTCTACATCAAATGCCCAATCCATTCCGGCTGCCCGAACGTTCCATCTATAGCGGTTATCGCCAAGCGGCTCAATTGAGCGGATTAGATCAGAGTAATCAGCAAAATCTTCTACGCGGCTTAGTAACTCAAACACGCGCTCTGGTGTTGCCTTAACAATTTCACTGTGTTCAATGGTGGCCATTGGTTTCTCTCTAACAGCATGAATGGTTAGCGTAGCATGATGATATTAACGCTGTCCGCCATCGCATCATGAAGAGCGCATATGGTCAAACACTAGCCAGGCTAGCGGCTATTGCGTAAACTGCCGCCCTTCCGGACCGGATCCCGGAACGCCGCAGCAGCCATTGGTTGCCTGCGATCAACAAATTCTCCGACAAAGAGTAATTCTCATGTCATCATCACCCAACGTGGATGCTAACTCCGCATTTACGACTGTTGTTATCTATTCCGGTGGAATGGACTCGTTTACGGTACTCCATCGCGCGCTCAGTGAAGGGCTCACCGTCCATGCGCTCTCCTTTGATTATGGCCAGCGCCATGCCCGCGAGCTAGACACGGCGCGCCAGGTTTGTGCTTCACTTGGGCTCCCCCATCAAGTCGTCGATATTCGCGCGATTCATGGCCTGATCGACAACTCAGCGCTTACTAATTCAGAAATGGCCATGCCACACGGCGATTACGCAGCGGACAACCTTCGCAGTACCGTGGTGCCAAATCGCAATATGATTTTGCTTTCGCTAGCCATTGCCAAAGCCGTCAATATCGGTGCTGGACGAGTCGATTATGGCGCTCATGGTGGCGACCATATCCTCTATCCTGACTGTCGTCCCGAATTTGTCGAAGCGATGAATCACGTGGCAGGCATTGCCAACTTTGAGCCCGTGCAGTTGCATGCCCCCTACCTATCGTCCACTAAGGCTGACATCCTGCGTGAGGGACTGGCCATGGGGCTTGATTATCGCCATACCTGGACTTGCTACGAAGGCAGGGAGCTGGCCTGTGGCGTATGCGGCAGTTGCCGAGAACGTTTAGCGGCCTTTAGCTCGAACGGCGTCACTGATCCTCTGGCTTATGAGCCAACCCCAGCAGTGGGAAAACGCTGATGTATCAGGTTAAAGAAGCGTTTTACACCCTGCAAGGTGAAGGTGCCCAAGCAGGCAGGGCAAGCGTCTTTTGTCGTTTTAGTGGCTGCAATCTCTGGTCAGGCCGTGAGTCCGATAGAGCAACCGCTAAGTGCACTTTTTGCGACACCGACTTTATTGGCACTGATGGCGTTAATGGCGGAAAATTCTCCACCGCTGCTGCGCTAGCTAAGCATATTGCCGCGTTATGGCCTCAATCGAGCAATAACGCTACGCCTTATGTCGTGTTTACCGGTGGTGAGCCTCTGCTACAGCTTGATGCGGCCTTAATTACGTCACTGCATAGCTATGGTTTTGAGGTCGCGGTGGAAACTAACGGCACGCTTGCGCCACCCGCAGCTATAGACTGGCTCTGCGTTAGCCCCAAGGGAAATAATCCTTTAGCGGTGACAAAGGGTGATGAATTAAAGCTGGTTTTCCCCCAGGTAGATGCACCGCCTGAGCAGTTCTCAGGCCTAGGATTCAGCCACTTTTTCCTACAGCCGATGGATCTTGCTCCGTTAAACCAAACCACCTCAACGATTGCCCAAGCGACCGCTTATTGCATGGCCAATCCGCAATGGCGTTTATCGCTACAAATGCACAAAATAGCAGGATTCGATTAATGTCCTTATTCGTTAAGCAACTGACGCATATCGACGTCTCCCTCTGGTGCTCAACACGTGGCCTTGTAGGCTGCAGCTGGCAGGTAGATGCCGTGCTAGATGGCGAGCTGGGTGAAGACGGCATGCTATTTGATTTTGGTGAAGTCAAACCATGGATCAAGCGCACACTGGATAGCGGTCTCGATCACACCCTGCTGGTGCCCACCCAAGCACGTGGTGTGAGTGTGTCTGAATGCGCTGAAGGCTTATGCATTCGCACAGCCACGCCATATCCTATGGAAGTGCGTGGGCCTAAAGAAGCCTTTACCCTCCTCCCCTGGCAGTCCATTTCGCTCGACTCTATTGCCGAGCACTTAAGCAGCGAGCTAACTGATCAGCGGCCGCAAAATGTCCATCAAGTCACGCTGACGCTAAGCGATGAAACAGACAGTGGCGCAGCCTATGGCTATAGCCATGGCCTTAAACGTCATTCGGGTAACTGTCAGCGCATAGCCCATGGTCACCGCTCTCGGCTGTATATATGGCAGCATAACGCTCGCCAGCCACTATTAGAGCAGCAATGGGCAAACTGGTTGGACAACCGTTATCTACTTGAGCAAGCGGATATTGCTGAACAGACCAATGAAACCCTTACTTGCTGCTATCAGGCTGCACAGGGCAGCTTCTCGATCACATTACCGCAACGGCTATGTACGGTATTGCCGGGGCCCACAACGGTGGAGAATATTGCCATCTGGCTGGCTGAAAAAGTTGCTTCTGAAAGCGGCGTAGCAACGCGCATTCAAGCGTTTGAGGGAATTAATAAAGGCGCTTTTGCAAAGTTTTCACCAAGCATTGCGCTATGAGTGAAGGGTGCCGCCCAGGGTGTGGCGCATGCTGTATTGCGCCCTCCATTAGCTCAGCCATCCCCGGCATGCCAGGTGGCAAGCCGGCGGGTGTACGCTGTGTACAGCTTAATGAGTTCAACCTATGCCAACTATTTGGTAACCCAAGCCGTCCAGCGGTATGCGAGCGTTTTACGTTTGACGTTAGCGTTTGCGGCGAACACCGTGAGCAAGCGCTCGCCACATTGATCTGGCTGGAGCAGGAGACCTGCTGATGCTAGCCCTCAATGCCTACCGGATGAGGCAGCCTGCGATCCAGCAGACTGATCCAGCGGGTTAGCACCGGTGCATCGCTATGGCTAACCTCACTCAGCAGCACTCTAAAGCGCTCTTTCGCCTGCTGATCATTGGCATCGATTCGCGTGAGCCACAGCTCAAGCGCCGCTAACTCCTGATGTTGATTGCCATGTTCACGGGATTGGTTAATTGCCATCTCAGCAATCGCTTTTACCTCGCCAGCCGGATGCCCCAACAAATCTCGTACTCTGGCAAGCTGAGTGGCTAACTCAGGTAGAAACAGCGTCGTCCGTTCACGAGCAATCACTAAACACTGGTCAAGATAGTCTTCGGCAGCGCTTAGTTCGCCCAACTCAATACAGGCATCAGAGTACCAGAGGACGGGACGCTGATAGCGATCTCGTCCATTAAGCTCCGCCATTTGATCCAAGCTGTCGCGTAATTGCACCAAGCCAGCCCTATCACCGGTCAACGCCCGTTGCCAACCCAAAATACCTTGCGCCGAAATTTGCCATAGCTGCAAATCAGGAGTACCTGTCATTGCGGCCGCTCGCTCGGCATGGCGCGCCGCTAAATGCACATGACCAAGCTGACGGTAAAGCGCGGCGGCAAATAGCAGCGCCATGGCTAAGGTACCAGGATGAGCAATTTTTTCTGCTAGCCGAATAGAGGCAGATACCTGCCGCTCGGCACGCGGATAATCGCCACGCAGGCAGAGAGCCCAACCTTGAAAACAGGCTGCTGACACTTGGGGATGATCGGAAAACGGCAACCACTCAATCATCATTTGGGCATTAAGCGGATCAATCTCATCTAAATGATCATGGGCCTGCTGAATGCGCCCTGCCCAATATTCACAGTTGGCACGCGCATAATCAGCCAACCGCCGATAACGCGGGTCTTCGAGACGTGAGGCGATGTCCGCAAGGGTCGAGGCCAAAGCAAAGGCATCTGCATGGGCATAGCGCTGACTGCGGCCTACCCACAGGCCCCATTTGACCAGAAATATTTGTTCTAAATCCTCTGGGTCTTCCAAACTATCGCTGCCGGATTCACGTAGCAGCTCGCGAGCGCGCACGAAGCTTTCATGGGCGGTAGGTGAGCCATGGCCCTCCAACGAGAATGCCGCCTGTCCTCTTACGGTCAGCAAGCTTACTTCCCGCTCGATTTCATGCTCAACGTGGCGCAGGCTAGCCAAGCCAAAATCTGCCATGCGCAGTGCTGTACGATTAGCACTGACTTTAAGCGCCTCACGGGCAGCCAGCTCAAAATAGCGCGCCCCTCTGGCATAGTGACCACTACGCCGCAAGTGAGTAGCAAAATCACCAGGATGACGGCTAATCCACACGGGGAAGCGCTCCTCGATCAATGTCACTACCTGCTGGTGCAGCTTGACTCGCACATCCCGAGGGCATGAGAGATAGGCTGCTTCTTGCAATAATTGGTGGCTAAATTGGTACTCTTGCTCACCACTCTCTTTCTCGACGGGTTCAATAATTTCCAACAGGCGCATATGTTCAAGGGCCTGATTAAGCCGCCCTTTTTCCCACCCGCTACACTCAAGTAAGAAATCTAATCGGAAGCGTTTGCCTAATACTGCCGCCACATGGGCAATTTCCCGGTCGCTTTCCAATTGATCGATGCGGCTGGCAAGTAGACCCAGCAAGCCTTTGGGTAACTCATCAAAATGGACGCTGCGCCCTTCTCGGCGATCCATATCCAAACGACGACATAACTCTTGCATATAGAGCGGCACACCGTCGCAGCGCTCGATAATTTGGTTACGCAAGCGAGGGCTCAGATGAATACGATAACGACGTGAAAGCTGTGACAATAAACGAGATGATTGCAGCGCATCTAAATTGCCTAGGCCAATTTGCTGGTCCCAGTGCAATTTTACCGGCAGGCCATCACGCCCATGATGGCTAGCAACCAGCATAAAGGCAGTGTTAATGGGCAAGCGTGCTTGCAGCCCTGCCAATACCTTAAAGGAGGGTTCATCTAGCCACTGCAGATCATCGATCATCAGCACCAAGGTATGGGTCATCGCCTGACGCTCAATCAAGCGGTGCAGTAGCATCACTACCAACTCAACAGCTTCGCCACTTTGCGCAAGCTGAGTGATCTCTTGAACATCATGCACACCCAGCGCTTCTTCCAACAAGTGCTGCCGGTCTGCATCAAACCGATCAAGCTCTAATGTTTCCTGTAACGCACGAATAGACTCTACCGTTAGTGGCGCTTTCAAATACCAGCTAACCAGCGTACGAGCGACGCCGTAGGGGTCAAGCACCGACATCCGCGTGGTAGGCTGCCAACATATTGCTGCATCGCGGCTGAGCTCTAACTGACGGAAACCCACCATCAGCGCCGATTTCCCCATGCCAGAAGCACCACGCACTAACACACTCTGGCGCAGGCCAATGCCCGCACGCGCGAGCGCATCACGTAGCGTGCGCAAAGAGGTCTCTCGACCCACTAAGCTGGGCGGCAACGCATCGCGTCCCCCTTCATTTTGTCCCAACACCAGCGCACGTAGGCGTACACGACCATCACTGGCCACCAAACGTGACACTAACCGCGGCTGAAGATCAAGCGCGGGCGGCATATGCTGGCTGGCTTCTTGAGAGATGACTAACTCACTGCCTTCCGCCGCGCTCATCAGCTCCAGTGACGTTTGGGTTACCTGCCCCAAAGGGTCGGCCAACTGCCGCTCCGGCAGATAGACTACCCGCCCGCTATGCAGACCAGCCGCTAATTCAAACTGTGGCACTTCGCCTTCGCCCGCCCAATGACGAGCACTCTCTAAAGGAAGCGCCTGACGACAATGCTCATACAGCGCGACTAATTCAGCCAGCTGGTGCGCTGGACCATGAGTGCCGAAACAAGCAAGGCCTAACCCCCCCGTAGCACCGGGTAACCAAAAGCCACCCAAGTGATGACACTGCTGCTCCAACCAGCGCAATAGCTCTAACTGAAGTGCAAGACAGTTACGGGTCGCCGCCCGATCCTGCCAATCGCCTTTTAAACGTAATCGAATAGCCATTACAGATAGCTGGCGCAGCTCAATTTCATCTTCACGCAATGGTTTACTATCCGCCGCCAAGGCGCGAGAAAAAGCGCCTTGGGGGCTAATCATACGTGGATCATGATGGCCGTCGGACCAGTAACTGGCTAACTGCAAAAAGCTTGGTTCCGGCTGTTGTCCTGATAACGCCAACAGTTGTAAATAGCTATTATACTGTTCGTGAGCGGCGGCCATTTGACCCTGTTCAGCCAGTTGGCGCACCAAACGCTCATGAAATGGGCCATATCCGGAGAAGCGACTGACCAACGCTTCAAGAATAGCGTCAGGCACATCCGCATGTACCTCCAAGACTTGTTCGGCAAAACGAATGACACGCTGACGCCACTCGTTGCGAACCTGCACTAACCAGCGCTGAAACTCGCTACAGCTTGCTAATTGGAGTTCCTCAATGAGATCGCCCTGGTAACATGCCATCAGCGATTCAAGCGTATCTAAGTCGCGGGGCCCTTCAAGCAGTTGCTGAAGCTTATGCAAATCCAACTGCCAATTGGTTGGCAGTTGAAAAGCAATGGTTTGCCGGGAAACACTTAACACTTGATCAGCACTTTCACCCAGCGATTGCCGTAAACAGTGCAGCGCGTGACGTAAGTTGGTTCTGCCGGAAGATAAGCCTTGATCAGGCCACAAGAGTTCAGCCAGGGCGGCTCGATTAACCGGCTGACGATGCAGCAGCAGATAAACAAGCAACGCTTTCACTTTGTCATAGCTAAAGTGGGTGATTGCATCTTCGCCTTGGGTGAGCGAAAAGTGGCCAAAAAGAGTTAACTGATCAGTTTCACGAGCATCGCGCATGATAAATATCCTGCCGGGCTAAGCGGCTTAAGCTGGCACACCGCTATGAAAACGAAAAGCCGTATCGGGCGAAGTAATCAGCTCCGCTTCACGCGCCACAAAAAATGCGATTCGCTCGTCAATGGAGTTCGACGTTTGCTGGCGGGCAAGCATCAAGTAGTCTTCAAAGTGACGACCTTCTGACTTCACTAAGGTCCGATAAAACTTGGCAAGCTCTTCATCTAAATAAGGAATTAAGCAAGCAAACCGTTCGCAGCTACGCGCTTCAATTAAGGCACCGATGATCAGCACATCAATCAATCGCTCTGGGTCATTACTACGTAAATGGCGACGCAAACCTTCCGCGTACCGCGAAGCAGTCAAGTGTTGATAAGCAACGCCTCTTGCCTCCATTAACGTTACTACTTGCTCAAAATGCAGCAGCTCTTCGCGGGCTAGTTGTGACATTTTGCTTAGCAACAGTGGCTGATCAACATAACGATAGAGCAAACTCATCGCGGTAGATGCGGCTTTTTTCTCACATTGAGCGTGGTCGATCAGAAGGATTTCTGGGTTTTCCAGCGCCCACTTCAACCACGCAGCTGGGGTTGGGCAGGCTAAAAATTGATGCAGACTCTCCGGCAAAAGATCGTCAGCTTGAAGCGTATGACTAGCAGTCTCTAATGTGCCAGTTTTTAATGTACTGGTTTTAAATTCACTGGTTTGTAACTCACTGAGTTGTATCGACATAACACCATCACCGAGCTTGTATCTCATTATTGTACAACATTTAAGCGTGCATGACGCTTAGCTCCCCGTTACTGCTCAAACTCTACAACCCTGCATTTACTCTTGCTAATGTAGAAGTACGTCCCAAAATGCTCCACACATTTTATGAGCACATCAGCATTAATATGACTCTAAGGTTATAAATTAAGCACTATGGTAACGTGCTGTAACAACAATCACACCCGCACAGAGCCATGTTATCCATTTTTTTGGAAAAAATTTCCGCATCTTCTCCTCAAATGGTTAATTAAAAGCGTATTTTTGATCAGTTAATATCCATGCATCAGCACAAAGTACAAGAGACGCTTCTGCTTGCCAGCTTAACATTGTCGACAGTTTGGCGTAGAATCTCTCTCATCCAACCAGACGCTGTTTGTCAAGCGTATATCACATGTGGTCGACCACACTTTTAACAAAGCACAACCAACACCGTGCAATGTGAAGGCCGTCACCATAAAGTAAATGAGAACGTAGATGAGAGGGCCCCAACGTGATTGAAGCTTACCGCCAACATGTCGAGGAACGTGCCGCTGAGGGCGTCCCCCCCAAACCTTTAACCGCTGAGCAAGTAGCTTCATTAGTTGAGCTGCTCAAAGCACCGCCAGCGGGTGAAGAGGAATTCATTCTCGACTTAATCACTAACCGGGTTCCACCAGGCGTTGATGAAGCAGCCTATGTTAAAGCTGGATTTTTAACCGCTATCGCTAAGGGCGAAACAAGCTCTCCTCTGATTGATAAAGTACATGCAGTTAAGCTGCTTGGTACCATGCAGGGCGGCTACAACATCGTTTCTATGGTTGAGCTGCTCGATAACGAAGAGTTAGCACGCGAAGCCGGGGAACAGCTAAAACACACGCTGCTGATGTTTGATGCATTCCATGACGTTGAAGTGCGCGCCAAGAATGGTAATAGTGTTGCTAAGGACGTTATTCAATCCTGGGCTGACGCAGAGTGGTTTCTTTCTAAACCGGCGCTGGCTGAGAAAATCACCCTGAGCGTCTTTAAAGTGCCAGGCGAAACCAACACTGACGATCTTTCCCCAGCACCGGATGCTTGGTCACGTCCCGATATCCCGCTACATGCTAACGCCATGCTCAAAAACGAGCGTGATGGCATCGAGCCAGTAGTGCCCGGCACCACTGGGCCGCTCAAGCAGATCGAAGACGTTAAGGCTCAAGGCTTCCCAGTTGTCTACGTCGGCGACGTAGTGGGCACAGGCTCTTCACGTAAATCGGCAACAAACTCCGTACTTTGGTTCTTCGGCGACGATATTCCTTACGCGCCCAACAAGCGTGCTGGTGGTTTTTGTTTCGGTAGTAAAATTGCTCCTATCTTCTTCAACACCATGGAAGACTCCGGCGCATTGCCGGTAGAAATGGACGTTACCAAGCTGAATATGGGCGATGTCATCGACATCTATCCCTACGAAGGTAAAGTCTGCAAGCAAGGCACCGATGAAGTACTGACAACATTTGAACTGAAAACGCAGCTGATTCTTGATGAAGTGCGTGCCGGTGGTCGAATTCCGCTCATCATTGGCCGAGGCTTAACAGGCAAAGCGCGTGAGTCACTGGGTCTGCCGACCTCTGACGTTTTCCGCCTACCTGACCAGCCCAAAGATACTGGTAAAGGCTTTACTCTAGCGCAGAAAATGGTTGGTAAAGCCTGCGGCCTGGAAGGCGTTCGCCCTGGTATGTACTGCGAGCCCAAGATGTCTACCGTTGGCTCGCAAGACACCACTGGTCCAATGACCCGTGATGAGCTGAAAGATCTCGCTTGCCTTGGCTTCCAAGCTGATTTGGTAATGCAGTCTTTCTGCCACACGGCGGCGTATCCTAAGCCTGTTGACGTGGATACACACCACACTCTGCCTGATTTCATCATGAACCGTGGCGGCGTTTCATTGCGTCCTGGCGATGGCATCATTCACAGTTGGCTGAACCGCATGCTGCTTCCGGACACGGTCGGTACTGGCGGTGATTCACATACCCGTTTCCCCCTGGGCATCTCTTTCCCAGCGGGTTCCGGGCTAGTAGCGTTTGCAGCCGCCACGGGCGTTATGCCGCTGGATATGCCTGAGTCCGTATTGGTACGTTTCAAAGGCCAGCGTCAGCCAGGTGTGACGCTGCGAGATTTGGTTCACGCTATTCCGCTTTATGCTATCAAGCAAGGTTTGCTGACGGTTGACAAAGCCAACAAGAAAAATGCTTTCTCAGGTCGCGTGCTGGAAATCGAGGGATTAGAAGACCTAACCGTCGAACAAGCCTTTGAGCTTTCTGATGCATCCGCTGAGCGCTCTGCCGCTGGCTGTACCATCACGCTTTCTGAAGATAGCGTTACCGAATACCTGAAATCCAACATTACTCTGCTAAAATGGATGATGGGTAATGGTTACGGCGACGAACGTACGATTAGTCGTCGTATCGAAGGCATGGAAGCGTGGCTTGCCAACCCAAGCCTAATGCGTGCCGACCAGGACGCTGAGTACACCGAAATTATTGAAATTGATCTGGCTGAAATTAAAGAGCCGGTTCTGTGTGCGCCGAATGACCCCGACGATGCTCGCCTGCTGTCTGAAGTAGCTGGCCAGAAAATCGACGAAGTCTTTATCGGCTCATGTATGACGAACATTGGTCACTTCCGTGCTGCTGGCAAACTGCTTGAAAAACAGCCCGCTGGCAGTTTAAAAACACGGTTATGGCTTGCACCGCCGACTAAAATGGATCAGCATCAGCTGACTGAAGAAGGCTACTACGGTATTTACGGTCGTGCCGGCGCCCGTATGGAGATGCCGGGATGTTCACTGTGTATGGGTAACCAGGCCCGCGTTGCTGCCAAGAGCACCGTTGTGTCTACGTCTACACGCAACTTCCCGAACCGTCTTGGTGATGGTGCCAATGTGTATCTCGCCTCCGCGGAGCTGGCCGCTGTTGCCGCAGTAGAAGGACGTCTACCAAGCGTTGAAGAGTATCAGCGTTATATGAGCGAGTTTGACGCTATGGCAGGCGAGATCTATCGTTACATGAATTTCCACGAAATTGAGGAGTATCAAAAAATCGCCTCAAACGTGATTCCGGTCGCTCAAGAAGCTTGATAGTTACTGTAACTCTTGAGGCCGCCCCATCGCCGATGCTCGCAACATCGCAGAAAAGTAATTTATTACATTTTCTGAGTCGATGACCGAACGCCCCGCCACTGAATTTCAGGGCGGGGCGTTTTTTTGGGTGATATCCACCGGGCTGTTTTGAAGCCCTCGCTGTTTGATGAATTTATTATCCGGCTAATGAAGGAGCCTGAAATGACGAACCCCATTGAGATAGTGACGCCTGACCTATGTGATGCCCACCCAGAGGTTGCTGTACTTGACCCAATGTTTGCCAATTTTGGGGGACTGGAAGCTTTTTACGGCCCTATCCGCACGATAAAGTGTTTTGAAGATAACTCACTGGTTAAGCAGGCCGTAACAGAGCAAGGTGATGGTGCGGTTCTAGTGGTAGATGCGGGTGGATCACATCGCTGCGCCATGCTTGGCGATATGCTGGCAGAACAAGCGGTAGCGAACGGTTGGGCAGGCGTTGTGATGTACGGTTGCGTGCGCGATGTAGATATCCTCGCCACTCTTCCACTCGGTGTTCAAGCCGTTGGCAGCCATCCTCGCAGAAGCGACAAGCGCGGCGAAGGCCAGCGTGATGTCGACGTCAACTTTGCCGGTGTCACCCTTAAGCCAGGACAGTGGCTGTATGCAGATAACAACGGCATCATTGTTGCTGAGCAAGAACTGCCACTTATCTAGCAAATTACTTTGTTTGCTAGGTACTCATCACATAAGCCTTAAACGACCCTCTTGCCAGGCGTGGTGGTTACTGCCACCCTGGTAGTTCATTTTTACCGTTTAATGACGATGCAGCCTTTGACCTACCTTGGCTCTGCCTTACTACGCACACTACGCGATCATCTTAGACCGCTGATCGCTTATCACCTGTTTTTTACCCTGCTTGCATCTGCGCTGCTTTTGCCTGCCATTACCTGGGTAATTCGTGGCCTGTTAGCTCAACTCAATCGCACTGTCGTGACGAATGATGAGTTAATCGCCCTGCTATTTAGCCCCTTAGGCCTAGCAGGCATGCTCGTTAGTCTTGGTCTCACTTTCTTAGTTATTTACTGGCAGCAGGCCGGTATGCTTCAAGTCGCCGTGAGGCCACGGGATAATCATTATCGACTGGCACTTGAAGCTCTGTGGCTGAGTACACGGCGACTACCCGCCCTAGCAGGTTTGGTAATACTTCAGGTAGGCACGCATTTACTCCTGCTCGCGCCGTTTATGGCGGGCCTTGCCTGGCTTTACAGCGTCTGGTTGAGCGGCATTGATCCGTACTATTTACAGCGGGTGCGCCCCCCAGTGCTGTGGTATTTCATTGCCTGTGCGCTGCCGTTGATTGCTGCTTGGGTATGGGCAGCATCCTGGCTCTATTTACGTTGGCTATTAGCCCTTCCCTTAGTGGCACTGGAAAACACCCCCCCTTGGCAGGCATTAAAGCGTAGCGTCCGCTTAACCCGTGGCTGGCGCCGTTCTATCGGCGCTGCCGTTCTGCTTCTATTAGTGATTATTGTCAGTCTGCCATTTCTGGCCACGCTACTATTTGATCGTTTGTTTACGCCACTGCTCTGGTGGCTACCTGAGCACAATGCCGTGCTGATTCCTGCCATGCTGGCGTACTTAATTGGCTATGTGCTGGTCACGCTCACCATTACCTTTCTCGGTATTGCCACTAACGCACTGCTGTCCGCTTGTCTGTATATGCAGCTAGCACACCGCGAAACGCGACCTGCGGCGCCTCCGGCAAACACCAATGCAGGAAAACTTGCCTGGGCCGTTGAGCTTAGCGTACTGATATTTGCGGGCCTTCAGGCATGGTGGATTCTGAATAGTTTTGAGATACGCGACAATGTTGCCGTGATTGCTCACCGTGGAAGCTCAATGGTGGCACCTGAAAACACGCTGGCCGCCGTCAAACAGTCACTCATTGACGGTGCTGATTATGTCGAAATTGATGTTCGTTTAAGCAGCGACAATCAGGTGATGCTTTATCATGACCGCAGCTTGGCGCGCTTAACCGGGGATAATCGTGAGTTTGGGGATCTAACAAGAGATGAGCTGAGCCATTATGATGTGGGCAGTTGGTTCGGCGATGCTTTCCAAAATGAGACCATTCCGGCCTTGGAGGAAGCACTCGAGGTGGTGCGCGGAAAAGCGGGCTTAATGATCGATATGAAGCCTTTGCCCGGCCAGGAGCAGGCGCTAGCTGATGCTGTTATTGATGCACTCAATGCAGAAAGCGATTTGCGGTATCGCTGCTGGGCCACCCAGCAAAGCGCCTTCGATGGCTATACTTCCTGCGGGTTTCCCAATGCGCTTTTAGATATGCGCATAGCAACGATGTCACCTGCTTTATTGACGCATCTGAATGCCCGAGCGCCTGAATTGCGCATTACCCTGCTCGCCCAGCTAATACTGCCTGGGACGTTAAATCGAGGTAATTTTGACGCGCTAGGATTACGCCATAATCGCATTACCGAAGGGGAAATCCGTTTAGCTAGGCTTTATGGCTATCAAATACATGCCTGGACCGTTAATGACCGGGCCAGGATGTCGACCCTGATAGATCTGGGTGTCGATGCCATCATCACCGACTACCCAGACCGTTTAACGGCGCTTATTCAGGATCGTCGCGAGTTAAGCGACGGTGCGCTGATGTTAGTCAAGCTACGCAACTGGCTACGCCAGTAAAACGCTACTCGCCCATTACCACACCTTCACGCCGTGGATCAGCACCGCCAAAGAGCGTGCCATCGTTAAGACGCATAATCGCTTGCAGCCCACTGGTTAGCTCGCGCTCGCTCACTGTGTGACCACGTTCACGCAGTGAATCAATCGTTGCCTCAGCAAAACGTCCCTCTTCAACAAATACATCATCACCCAGGGTAATCGCATGTGGTAAATTCAATGCTTCCTGCGCATTTAACCCCCAGTCGCGCAGTGCGACTAACGTTCTCGCGGTGTAATGGATAATGGCAGCACCACCGGGTGACCCTAAGCTTGCGACCAATTCACCACTTTCCTGGTCAAACACTAACGTGGGACTCATGCTTGAACGTGGCCGTTTGCCCGGCTCAACTCGGTTGGCAACGGGTTCGCCCTCTATTTCAGGTTCAAATGAAAAATCGGTTAGCTCGTTATTAAGCAAGAAGCCGCCCGCCAGACCCGTGCCACCATCCGATAATATACGCGAGCCAAATGCCTGCTCAATCGTCGTCGTCATCGCCACGGCGTTGCCATCTTCATCAATAATACTGATATGGCTAGTACCGTACTCAGGCTGCTCAGGCTGGCTAGCCCAGCTAACCTCCAGCTCACCTGGATTACCGGGCTCCGCCGTGTCGCCCATACTCATTTCATCAATCAGCGCACTGCGCTGCTGCAAATACTGAGGCGCCAACATTAGCTCCCAATCTCCACCTGGCGCGTCCACAAATTCAGGATCAGCAATGTAGCGACCACGATCAGCAAAGGCTAGCCGAGACGCTTCTAAAAATTGGTGCAACCACCCGCTGCTTGAAGCGCCATTATCTAACGGTGCTTCAAGTAACGGCTGCTTATCAAGCATGCCCAGTATTTGCATGACGGTAAGATGACCCGATGAGGGCGGCGGAAAGCCACACACTTCCCATTGCTGCCAAGGGGTACATAGCGGCTCACGGTCAAGCGCTTCATAGCCACTCATATCCTCAAGCGTCAAACTGCCCGGACGCACCGAATGATTTTGTACCCTCGCAACGAAATCTTCTGCTACGGCACCCTCATGAAAAGCCACGCTACCGTGCGCCGCTACACGACGGAACACTTCTGCTAATGCCGGATTCTTGAGCGTTTCTCCAACCGCAATGGGCTCGCCGTCGGCGTCATAATAGTATTGGCTTGCCAAGGGGTCTTGGCGCAGTAGCTCTTCGCTGGCAAGGCTAGTATGCAAACGATTACTGACCGCAAAGCCTTCCTCAGCTAGGGTAATCGCTGGCGTAAAGAGATCCGCCCAAGCCAACTCACCATGTTGCGCATGGGCCTTTTCCAGCATCCGCAGCGTGCCAGGCACCCCTACTGAAAGACCACTTGCAACAGCGTCCATAAAAGCTAAAGGCTCGCCGTTTTCGACAAATAGCTCACCATTAACCCCTTGCGGCGCTGTTTCACGACCATCGTAGGCGCGCACTTCAGCGCCATCGTAGTGCATCAAAAAAGCACCGCCGCCAATTCCACTCGACTGGGGCTCCACCAGGTTTAATACCATTTGCACTGCAATAGCAGCATCAATGGCGTTACCACCGGCTTGAAGTACTTGATAACCTGCATCAGTGGCTAAAGGATTGGCAGCAGCCACCGCAAAAGATTCAGCCGACCAGCCCGGCTTTTCCTCATAACCTGATTCTACTTCAGGAGAAATGGAGGGTGCTTCATAGCTAAACCCCCAACTATAAAGCGGCAATACCAGCAAACCTGGCAGCACGTACTTAACCCGTTTTGGGGACATCAGGCGTTCTCCGTGTCTTGTGGAACAACGAAACTATCTACAAAAAGCTATCTACAAAAACAGACTACAAAAACAGACTACAAAAACAATCTCCAAAAGCAGTTGACTAAAACGCTTTACAACAAGGATGTGTAAAGCTATCTGAAAAAACTCGCCACAACAAAGGGTAGCTTATAAAAATGACAACGCCCGACACAATGGTCGGGCGCAAATGAAAAACAAAACAGTCTCAATTATTCGATTTTTTGGCCTGCCAGCATAAACCAGGTTTCCAAGACCGCATCTGGGTTGAGTGATACGGAATCGATGCCTTGCTCCATTAACCATTTCGCTAAATCAGGATGATCTGAAGGGCCTTGACCGCAAATGCCGACATACTTCCCTTTCGCTTTGCAGGCCTGAATTGCCATGGCAAGCAACTTTTTAACAGCACCATTTCGCTCATCAAAAAGGTGCGCCACAATGCCTGAGTCACGATCCAGCCCAAGTGTTAACTGGGTCAAATCGTTGGAACCGATTGAGAAACCATCAAAATACTCAAGGAACTCATCAGCTAACAGAGCATTCGCAGGCAGTTCACACATCATAATGACTTTCAGACCTGCAGGGTCAGCATCACCGCCACGCTTCAAGCCATTAGCGGCAAGTAGCTCGACAACCTCACGCGCTTCATCGGTGGTACGTACAAAGGGAACCATCACCTCGACATTATCGAAGCCCATCTCGTCGCGTACCCGCTTAAGTGCACGACACTCCAATTCAAAACAGGGTCGAAAGGCTTCTGAAATGTAGCGCGAGGCACCACGAAAGCCCAACATGGGGTTCTCTTCGCCCGGCTCATAAAGCTTGCCACCAATCAGGTTTTCATATTCGTTAGATTTAAAATCCGATAACCGCACAATCACGCGCTGTGGGTAGAACGCGGCTGCCAGCGTTGAGATACCTTCAACCAGTTTATCGACATAAAAGCTGACGGGGTCAGCATAGCCCGCGGTACGCAGATCAATCACCTGCTGTAAATCCGCAGGCAGCGTATCGTACTCTAACAACGCCTTAGGATGGACGCCGATCATGCGGTTAATAATGAACTCTAACCGTGCTAAACCAATGCCTGCATGGGGCAAGCTGGCAAAACCAAAAGCGCGATCCGGGTTGCCAACGTTCATCATTATTTTGAAGGGTATTTCCGGCATTGCATCGACGCTGGAAATTTTGCAATCAAACTCCAGCAGTCCTTCATAAACATTACCAGTGTCCCCTTCTGCACAGGAAACGGTGACATCAATGCCTTCCTGCAACTGGGTAGTTGCGTCGCCACAGCCCACCACCGCAGGAATACCTAGCTCACGGGCAATGATGGCCGCGTGGCAGGTACGCCCACCGCGGTTGGTGACGATGGCGGAAGCGCGCTTCATGATCGGCTCCCAATCGGGGTCGGTCATATCCGTGACCAGCACGTCACCGTCCTGGATCTTATCCATATCGTCTGGACTTAATATGACTTTGACCGCCCCACGCCCAATACGCTGACCAATCGCCCGGCCCGTGATTAGGGTGCGCCCCTTCTCACGCAGCTGGAAGCGCTCAAGCTTACCGCCCTCCTGCTGAGAAACGACTGTTTCAGGGCGTGCTTGAACGATATACAGTTCACCGTCATCACCATCCAGCGCCCACTCAATATCCATAGGACGCTGGTAGTGCTGCTCGATTGTCATGGCCTGACGAGCAAGATCCATGACCTGTTGATCGTTAAGGCAGAAACGGCCACGATCTTGATGGGGCACATCGACCGTATCCACCGATTTACCTGCACTGGCATCTTTGCCATAAACCATTTTAATCAGCTTTGAGCCTAAATTACGCCGCAGCACAGCTGGTCGTCCAGCAGCCAGTGTCGGTTTATGGACATAAAACTCATCAGGGTTTACCGCTCCCTGCACGACAGTTTCGCCCAAGCCCCAAGAAGCGGTCACAAACACCGCATCTTTAAAGCCTGATTCCGTGTCTAAGGTGAACATGACGCCTGCAGCGCCGGTCTCAGAGCGTACCATCTTCTGAACACCCGCTGACAAAGCAACATTCTCGTGGGCATAGCCACGATGCACGCGGTAGGAGATAGCGCGATCATTAAACAGCGAGGCAAAAACTTCGTGTACCGCACGTTTAATATTGTCGAAGCCTTCAATGTTTAGAAATGTTTCCTGTTGGCCAGCAAAAGAGGCATCAGGCAAATCTTCGGCAGTAGCGGAACTGCGAACAGCCACTTTAAGCTGAGGATGTTGCTGCTGCAGTTGACCATAAGCATCGCGTAGAGCCGCTTCAAAGCTCGGGGGTAAGGGTGTATCGATAATCCATTGCCGAATGTTGCGTCCGGCTTCTGCTAAGGCCTTAACATCGTCGACATCCAGACGATCAAGCGTCGCATTAATGCGTTCATTAAGCTGTTCATGAGAGAGAAATTCACGGTAGGCATGCGCGGTAGTGGCAAAACCACCGGGCACGGTTACCCCTGCACCTGAAAGATTAGAGATCATTTCACCAAGCGAGGCATTTTTACCACCCACGCGTTCGACGTCCGCCATACCTAACTGATCGAACCACAGAATGTACTCTTCCACGTAACCCCCTCGCTCATAAAGATCGACATAGCCAGTAATAGTCACGAAGACTATGGGCCATGGATTATTCATTGAGACACCCTAGCACCGCGCCACTCTATTCGCCATTGGTCTAATAGCGAAGGCAATGGAGGATTTTTACAACACCAGGGCTTTTAAGGCCATTTATGTAGTGAGTGCCACTCTGGAACTCCAGTAAGTTGTGCTGGCAAACCGCTCGGCTCACAATAGCGGGATGAATCAAAGGCACATCACTTACAGGCGGACTTGCTATGACGCGTACGGCTTTTTTTATTTCTGATGGCACCGGGATCACAGCAGAAAGCTTAGGGCGTAGCCTGCTGGCACAGTTCAGCGATGTTGAGATCAATATGCTGACCAAACCCTATATTGATACGGTTGAAAAGGCGCAGGCGTTAGCAGAGATTATTGAAACAACCGCCGACCGCGATGGTCAACGCCCCATCATTATTGACACCATTGTGGACCAGCAAATTCGCAACGTTATTCGCCAAGCCTCAGGCTTCAAAGTCGATATTTTTTCGACGTTTTTGGAGCCTTTAGAGCAGGAGCTGAACACCCACTCCTCTTATAGCGTTGGGCGTACCCATTCGATTGGCAGCGATGATGTCTATATGGACCGTATTCACTCGGTGCATTTTGCGCTGGATAACGATGACGGGGCGCGCACCCACCAATACGATAAAGCAGACATTATTCTTGTCGGCGTTTCGCGCTGCGGTAAAACGCCGACATCGCTCTATTTAGCGCTACAGTTTGGTATCCGAGCGGCCAACTACCCGTTAACCGAAGATGATTTGGATGAAGATGGAATGCTAAAGCTGCCCAAGGCGCTAGCTCCCCATCGCCACAAGCTGTTTGGACTCACCATTGATGCACGCCGGTTAGCTGCCATTCGCAATGAAAGGCGCCCGAATAGCCGGTACAGCTCAATGGATCAATGCCATCAAGAAGTGGAGCAGGCTGAGTCGCTCTACCGCACCATGCACATCCCCTTCATTGATGCGACGCGCTTCTCGGTAGAGGAAATTTCCACACGAATGATTGCAGAGACAGGATTAACGAGGCGCTTCTCGCCTCGCTAATATTTTATTGCCCCGAGGTTACATTCCCTTAGGGGCAAAAATACCCGGCGCATTGCGCCAATAACCTTTGTAATCCATACCAAAACCGAACACATAGCGGTCAGCTACTTCCAAACTACAGTAGTCAGCCTTCAAACCAGGTACGGCTTTCCGGTTGTGCTGTTTATCCACCAGCACAGCCGTTGTGACACTGGCAGCCTGAGCCTCTTCACAGTAAGCCAAAATCGCCGCCAAGGTAGCGCCCTCGTCCAAAATATCATCGACGATAACCACATGACGACCAGCCATGGGCACCTCCGGGGAGACACGCCAAAAAAGCTCTCCACCGCGCAACTCATTGCGATAACGGGTGGCGTGCAGATAATCAACCTCTAGCGGAAATCCCAAGCGAGTCAGTAAGTGGCCAGTAGTAATTAAACCGCCGTTCATGACGCAGTAAAACACCGGCAGCTTATCGCCTAAATCTCGCGTGATGGCTTCTGCCATGCGATCAAGCGCCCTCTCCACCTCTTGTTGAGAAATTAGGCAGTCGGCGTTATCCATCAGCTCGCGCATAGAATCTAGCGACTCTAACGCTTCTTTATCCAACTTTGACATTTACCAACTCCAGAGCGGTTTAAGGCTTAACAATTTCATTAAATCACTGAGCGTCTATTTACCCGCCAGCGCTTCTAACTTAGCGTGGGTGCGCCGCCAGCGGCCTAGCGCGGTAAGTGCGTCTAGATCAGGACGTGCACGGCTATAGCGAAGCTTGGCGGGCCGCTTAGTCTCAACCCCTTTACACGCCTCCATCACTTCAAGTGCGGCTATCCGGTCATTACACACCAGCAGCATATCGCAGCCTGCTGCTAACGCTGCGCGGGCACGGTCTTGGGGATTCCCTGCTTCGTGAGCTCCCGCCATACTCAAATCATCAGAAAAAACGCAGCCTTTAAAGCCGAGCGACTCGCGCAACATGCCCAACCAGCTTGGTGAAAACCCAGCGGGGCGCGAATCAAAGGCGCTATAAATAACGTGAGCTGGCATGACACCTTCTAACTGGGAGGCTAGATGCACAAAGGGCACAAGATCGTGCTGTTTAATGACCTCTAACGGACGATCATCTATCGGCAGCGCAACGTGGGAGTCGGCGGCGACGCCCCCATGCCCTGGGAAGTGCTTTCCCACAGCGGCCATACCTGCATCGTGAAGGCCTTGGATAAATGCACTACCCAGTTGGGCCACCTGTTGCGGGTCGCCGCTAAAGCTACGGTCGCCGATAACGCTGGAGATACCACTCTCTACATCGAGCACTGGAGCAAAACTTAAGTCCAGTCCACAGGCAGCCATCTCCATACCTAATAGCCAGCCTGCATCTTTCGCTAACGCCAGACCATCCACATGATTCGCTACATAACTTTCGCCAATGCGCGCCATGGCCGGAAGCCGTGTTAAGCCTTTTTTAATGCGCTGAACACGACCACCTTCTTGGTCAACCGCGAGCAGCAAATCGGCGCGCACGCGTCGAATGTCACTACACAGTTGGCGAACTTGGTAGCCATCTTCCACATTACGGGCAAACAAAATAACGCCCCCTACCTCAGGTTCAAGCAACAAGCGCTTTTCTGCGGCAGTCAATTTTGGGCCTTCAAGGTCGAGCATGACCGGGCCTAGCGGTTGAGTCATCGAGATAGGTCCATGAAAAGGGGCGATGATTCTAGACGATCGTCTAGCGGAGTCAAAATTTGGGCAGCGTTAACGTGCGTATTAGTGAATCAAATCTCAGTTAATCAAAGCTCAATTAATCAAAACACTGCCGATCGCCATGCAACCAAACCGGCGTTCCCGGGTTGGCTAAAGAAAAAATATACAGCAAGTCACTGTTGCGTAATCGAATACAGCCGTGGGAAGCGGCGACACCCATTGGCTGGTCAGGCGGCGTGCCATGCAAATAAATATAGCGACGCTGGGAGTCTACCTGCCCTCCTCTGTTAACCCCCTTCTCTAGACCGCACAACCAGAGAATGCGGGTCAAAATCCAATCGCGCGCTGGATGCACATCGGCAAGCTCTGGGGTAAGCACTTCACTTGTCCAACGGCGGCCGCGAAACACCGCATTTTCTGGCAAGCCTTCGCCGATAGCTGCTCGAACATAGTGCCAACCATGAGGCGTTTTACCACTGCCGTTACGCTCACCAATTCCAGCAGCACCTGAAGAAATAGCACACTCATGCAACACCTTAGGCCCGCGCCAACAGCGCAACTGTTGCTGAGTTGTATCAATTTCCAGCCAGATGCTTTCAGTGGGAGGTAGCTCAGCTAGCCTGGGCGTTTGCATGATTTCCTTCTTCTAAAGCAAGAGGTAACGGCGCGTTCATGGCTGCCACCACGACGGGCCGCAGCCGTCTAACTAAATCTCTAACGGTGACCTGTTCGTGGTAATCCTTTTCAGCAATGTCGCGTAGCGCGTCCAAACCTGAAAGCGTAAAGATCACTGTACCTAACATAAAGTGTAGCCGCCAAAAGCGCTCAGCGTCAGGGAGATCCGGCGTGGCTTTACGTACTAGCTCAGTGAAGCGTGTGAATACGTCACCATACTCTTGCTGAATATGGCGCCTCAAGTGTCCCTGGGCCTGGCTGTAGGCAAGGCCTAGCAGGCGCATAAACACTTTTAAACTGTTGCGCTCGGCAGGCACCGCAAGGACAGTGTTTGCCATGGTTTCAAGCAGGGTTTCAAGCGGAATCACTTGCCCTGCATGGGTCGCTTCCAGCTCATCAAGTGCGGTATGAAATCGCTGAGTGAAGGGGTCTAAATAGCGCGAAAAAACGGCCTGAATCAATGCTTTCTTGGAGCCAAAATGATAATTCACAGCGGCTAAGTTGACGCGCGCTTTACTAGTGATGTTGCGCAACGAAGTTTCAGCGAAACCTCGCTCTGCAAACAGCACTTCAGCGGTGTCGAGTATACGTGTCACCGTATCAGATTGAGCCATGGCGCTCTCCAGGGAAACGGGTGTTTAAAACATAGCAAAATACTATGCCATAACTCAGATAGGCTCAACGCTTGATTTGTTACTAAAAAAACCAAGCAATGCTTAAGAAAAAATATCGTTTTAAACAATTGAGAACGTTCCAAGCGAGATAAATATGAGTATTGACGAGCCATATACTGGACAGAGGAACATACTGTATACTTAAACACTTATAACTTAGTCACCCTTTAATTTGTTACTGTCTATTCACTATTTATGGAGTCTGGTATGTCGCGTCCGCTAACCGCTCGTCAACAGCATGTATTTGATTTTATCGTTAAGACTATGGGCGAATTTGGCTACCCTCCAACACGCGCTGAGATTGCTAAAGCGCTTGGCTTCCGCTCGCCAAATGCTGCTGAAGAGCACTTGCGCGCGCTAGAACGTAAAGGCGTGATTCGAATTATCCGCAATACGTCGCGCGGTATCCGGCTGCCCAACCAAGAGCCGCAGGAAACTATCGATCCTACTGTCGCTACGCTGCCTGCAAACGTGGATTCAAATCCCACCGGCTTACCGGTCATTGGTGAAGTGGCCGCTGGAAGCCCAATCTTGGCCGCCGAACACATTGATCGCTACTGCCCGTTACCGCCTGAATACTTCACGCCTAAAGCAGACTACCTGCTTCGGGTACGCGGACTATCCATGAAGGATATCGGCATTTTAGAGGGCGATTTATTGGCAGTTCACCGCACAGAGCGAGTACGCGATGGGCAGATCGTTGTAGCTCGATTGGATGATGAAGTGACGGTTAAGCGCTTTAAACGCCAAGGACATCAGGTAACCCTGTTTGCTGAAAATAATGACTTCGCTCCGATTGAAATCGATCTACGCTCACAATCTCTTGAGATCGAAGGCGTTGGCGTTGGCGTCATTCGTGGAGGCAATGGCCAAGCGCTCGGCTAACAACAGCCCTCTACTGCATATCGATATAACGGTGGTCATTAAAAGTGGCCACCCAATCAGGATGGTAGACCAGCAGAATACTCAGCAGCATGCCGGTAATAAAGGCCTCTGACGGCATGAGCAGAGGCAAGAAGCGAGCGTACTCCTGAGCTAGAAAAATCGCGTCAGGATCGGTTCCGGCGACAATGATCAGCAAAACTACAGTAAGCCCGCCCCCTAGCGTAGCTAATGCGGCCCCGAAGAAACCACACGCAAACAGAAAGACCATTAAGTTATCTGGCAGGCGGCGGTCTACCAACCGCCAGACCACACCAATGATAGTCGCTGGCACAATCCCCGTCACCAGCACATTCGCCCCTAATAGCATCCACTCATTGCGGCCGATAATAACCATTGCCACATTGATCACGACATTGCTGATCAAAGCCAAGGGCACTTTGAATATCAGCGTCATTAAGGCGGTAAATACCAGATGCAGCGTTAGCCAGTCGACCGCCTGAGCGCGTAGCTGCCACATCAGCACCACCGCCAGAGTCGCGCCCAGCCAGCGGTGCTGAAGCTCCGTATCGTCAATTAATGCTTGCCACGGCTGCCGCCAGAGAGCCCAAACCATAACGCATAGCGAGAGTAGCGAAGTGAGCAATAGCGCCCAGGGCGCTAATACACTTTGCGCAAATGACATGGCAGCCTCCCTGGTGAGTGAGCGTTATGATGAGCTGTTAGCTGAAAACAACCGTTTTGTTGCCATGAACAATTACGCGATCTTCTAAATGCCAGCGTAAGCCGCGCGCAAGCACTGCTTTCTCAACATCACGTCCAAAGCGGACTAAATCTGTGGGCGTATGACAGTGGCTTACCCGGTGAATGTCCTGTTCGATGATAGGGCCCGCATCGAGTTCCTCGGTCACGTAGTGGCAGGTAGCACCAATGAGCTTAACGCCGCGTTGATAAGCCTGATGGTATGGCTTCGCGCCCGCGAAAGAGGGTAAGAAACTGTGGTGAATATTAATTACTCTTCCTGCATAGCGTTCGCATAACTCAGGCGGAAGAATTTGCATATAGCGCGCCAGCACGACGCAATCCGCGCGAACAGCGTCTATTTCAGCCTGAACCTGGGCAAACGATGCCTGCTTATTTTCAGGGTCAACCGGCACATGGTGATAAGGGATACCGTACCACTCGGTTAGCGAACGCATATCATCATGGTTGGAAATAACGCTGACAACATCGCAATCCAACTCTCCTGCCTGCCAACGGTAAAGCAGATCAACCAGACAGTGTGACTCCCGCGACACCATCAGCACTACACGACGACGCTTCTGTGTATCCACCAGCGACCACCGCATATTGAACTCGCTGGCCACCGGCTCAAACGCAGCTCGCAGCGCTTCCACCGACATGCCCACTGAATCCGCTAAAATTTCGTAGCGCATAAAAAAGCAGCCGGTTTCTAGATCGGAGTGCTGACTTGCTTCAGTGATAGAGCCGCCCTGCTGAGCAATAAAGCTTGAGACACTTGCAACGATACCTACCCGATCAGGACAGGAAACAACTAAACGATAATAATGGGACATGTGAGCTACTCTTGACCTATTTCAATCCGACTGATTACCAAACCAGTCTCACAATCCCGCGACTGTGGACGTGAGACTGGGTTACGTAGTGTATCGGAAGGCCCTGGATGATTGTTAGCCGCCCCTGCCTTCCCGTATAGTTAAGGCATTACTTTTTAGGTTTTTTATAACTAATGCATTCACCTCGCGTTCAAATTCGTCCCCGTCGTCGCCCCCCCCTGCGCTTACTGCCGCTGGGGGGATGTGGTGAAATTGGAATGAATCTAACGCTCTACGGCTATGATGACCACTGGATAGCCGTTGATTGCGGCATGATGATTCGCCAGGATCTTCCTAACTCGCCGCTACAGGTGCCTAACCTTGATACCCCAAAAGCATTAGGCATTACCCCTAAAGCGCTGTTTATCACCCATGGTCATGAAGATCATATTGGCGCTGTGGCTTGGCTGTGGCCAATGTGGAACTGCCCCATTTATGCCACCCCTCTTGCGGCGGGCCTGTTGAGATTAAAATTTGCCGAGCATGGTCTTAGCAGTGCAGCTATACAGGTGATTGAACCTGGCGAAGCACTGGAAAGTGGGCCATTCACGTTACGCTATTTACTCTTAACCCACTCCATTCCAGAAAGCTGCGCATTGGTAATGCTGGCGGGCGGTTACCGCGTGTTACACACCGGTGATTGGAAGCTTGACCCTGAGCCGCTTATCGGCACGCCGATGAGCGCTACACAGTTTAGGGCCCTTGCACCCATCGATTTAGTAGTGGGCGACTCGACCAACGCTCCGATGCCCGGCCACTCCGGCAGCGAGGGGGACGTGGCCAAAGCATTAGCCAAAACCATCGCTAACTGCCAAGGCCGCGTGGTGGTCTCTTGCTTCGCCAGCAATTTGGCACGGGTGCTTGCCATTGGCCGCGCAGCGCAAAAATGCGGTCGCCGCATCAGCTTAATGGGCCGCTCAATGGAGCGGATGGTCAGCGTGGCGCGCGGGCTAGGCTATATGGATGATTTACCACCGCTGGTGCCCAATCATGACCTAGGCTACCTGCCACCGGATGAGGTGGTGATTATCGCCACTGGCAGCCAGGGAGAGCCTCGCGCTGCCCTTCAGCGCCTTGCTCAGGGACGCCATCCCTTTGTCGAACTGGAGCCCGGTGACAACATCATTTTTTCAGCTAAAGCGATTCCAGGTAATGAACGGCCAATCGAACAGTTAAAAAAGCGCTTAGTTCACTTAGGCGTGCGCCTTTACGATGAATTCACCAATCCTGAGTTACATGCCACTGGCCACCCTGCTCAGGAAGAGTTAATTAAACTTTACCTGTGGATTAAGCCTAGTCATCTAATGCCCGTCCATGGTGAGGCGCGGCATCAGCAAGCCCATCAGGAAATCGCCCAGCGGTTGAGTATCAGCGCCCCGCTAGCACCGGTCAACGGCGATTTAATCTGCTTTGATAGTCACGGCTTGCGCTGCGAGGCGCGCTACCCACAGCCGCCCTGTATTGTCAGCCAGAACAGCGTTGTACCCCACCCAGGGCTTGAGAGCAGCGCAACTCATACAGCACGCCGTGGTAGCTTATATTTAGCCCTACCGGTTACCGCAAGCGCCACCGGCTGGTCTCGGATTGGACGCCTAATGCTGGATGCATCAGGTGCCAGTCCGCTTGACGAAGATAGCTTTAGCGAGTGGCTTGATGATCAGCTTGAGGCGATTGCCGCGGATACGTTAGCTGATTTACGTCAAGCGCTACAGCCACGGCTCATTCACTGGCTGGCTGATCACATGCAACACCTGCCGGAAGTACATTTACAAATCATGGCCGCAGAAATGCCTGAGCCTGCTTCGTATGGAAGCGCGATTAACCGATAGCATTGCACCATTGCTAATAGCGCAGCGATGCGGCAGTCTTAACTCCAACGCGCTGCATCTAGTTGATCGGAGTGCCGTTCTTTAACCCAATACTCGCCTTGAGTAGAGTGCTCTTTCTTCCAAAAAGGCGCCTGGGTTTTTAGAAAGTCCATAATAAAATCGCAGGCTTCAAACGCCTCTCGGCGATGGGCACTGGCAACCAACACTCGCACAATAGGGTCACCTGGCGCCAAGTAACCTACTCGATGGATAATACGCACTGCCTGGAGCGACCAGCGCTGCCAGGCCTGCTCGCCAATCGTTATCAGCGTTGACTCGGTCATACCAGGGTAGTGCTCTAAAGTTAACCCCGTCACATCAGGCGTTTCGTTGAAATCACGCACTAATCCGGTAAAGCTAACCACTGCGCCTATATCGCTGCGACCTGCTAATGCATCGTCATAACCATAAGCCATGGCGAAAGGCGTTGCTTGTATCACTACCTTAATATCCAGCTCGATATCCACCCTAGCCCCCTGTAACCGGTGGGAAGAAGGCCACTTCATCATCGTCGGTTACTAATGCGTCATCGTTTGCCATGACTTGATTAATCGCGCATAGCGTACGCTGGTCGGTCAGCACATTAAAACGCACATCACGCTTAACAAGTGCTGACTTTAAACCACTAATATCACGGCTAGCCAAGTCATCCAACCCAACCACCGCCTCGCTTTCACCAAGCCGCTCGCGCAGTTCAGCCAGAAACTTTACACGGATGCAGGGCGATGAGCAGCGCTCACCTACACTAACCTCGCCCGACTCACCCTCGCCGGTCACAATAGGCGCCTGCACATTAGTGCGCTGATAGTCACCACGCTGACCGCCCTGCTTACTGTCGAGCTGAATGGCCTCGATACACATATTTTTATCGACGGCTTTACACATATCATAAAGCGTCAAACACGCCACCGAGACAGCCGTGAGAGCCTCCATTTCAACGCCGGTACGACCATTCAACCGACATAAAGCGGTAACGTTGACACACGATTCCGCAAGATTAATGTCAAACTCAACCGACACCTTGGATAGCGCCAAAGAGTGGCAAAGCGGGATCAGCTCATGGGTACGTTTAGCGGCCTGAATGCCGGCAATACGAGCCGTCGCAAGCACATCACCTTTGGGTAACTCACCGCTGGTAAGCAATTTGAGCGTTTCTGGCTGCATTACAATACGCCCTGAAGCCACTGCTTCGCGGCGGGTTTCTTGTTTATCGCCGACATCCACCATATTGGCTTCGCCAAGGGCGTTGAGGTGGGTTAGATGCATATTGGTCACCTTTCCTTATTAATAGCCAACGTACTTGACGCCAAAACGTTATTTTTCGCATTTACCCAAGCCACGATCCAGCGCGCAATCGCTTCACTATCGTCAAGGCTTAACTTCACCAAAGAAGCAGCTAATTGGATAGGCGCAGGAGCACTCAGCGCCACCGCCTCAACGTAAGGGCCGGTCAAAATAGTGGCATCGCCAATACCATCACGGTAAAGCACCAGCTTGGGGATAGGCCAAGCTTTAAAGCCTTCGACAATCACCAAGTCGGGTTGGTGCAATGCCATCATCGCAATCAACTGGGCTAAATCGGGCTCTGCTTGACCAGGTGTTTCCTGCATCAAAGCAAATCGTTCTCTAGAGGCAATTAGCATCGGGGCCGCCCCGGCGCAGCGCAGTTTGTAGCTGTCTTTGCCAGGCTGGTCGACCTCAAAAGAGTGGTGCGCATGCTTAATCACGGCTACTTTTAAGCCATGCTCGCCAAGCAGTGGCAGCAGCTTCTCTAACAGCGTCGTTTTACCCGTCCCGCTCCAGGCAGCAATGCCCAATACGGGAAAAGATGCGCTCAGTTCGTCAGCCATACCTCCACCACTCCTGTTGACCACTTTCGGCACTTATTGCGCGTAAGAATGCCACCTTACTCCCCCTCTCGTTCCCGGGGTAATAGCCAGTTCAACGCAATCCCCACCAGCGCGGCCAAACTCACACCTTGCAGAGTAAATTGACCACCTCCAAACTGCATGCCGCCAATACCAAAGACGAGAATCAGCGAGACCACGACCAGATTTCGCGGCGCCGTTAGCGACTGCCCTGCACGCACCAGGGTGTTCATGCCCACCACGGCAATGGAGCCAAATAGCAGTGTCATAATGCCACCCATCACCGGGCCAGGTATGGTTTGTAACAGAGCGCCCAGTTTAGAAACAAACGCCAACACAATAGCCAGAACAGCAGCGACAATCATAAATTTGGGATTGAACGCTCGCGTCAGTGTTACCGCCCCCGTTACTTCCGAGTAGGTAGTGTTGGGCGGTCCACCAAACAGAGCGGCTACGGTAGTGGCTAAGCCATCGCCTAACAAGGTGCGATGAAGACCAGGCTTTTCAAGATAGTTTTTACGCGTTACCGAGCCAATGGCAACCATATCACCAATATGCTCTACCGCCGGGGCAATCGCGACCGGAATCATAAACAGGATGGCAGCCCAGTGAAAACTGGGTGCCGTAAAGCTTGGCACAGAGAACCAGGCAGCTTCACGCACCGGGGTAAAATCAACGACTCCCATCAGCAGCGCCAATACATAGCCCGTGGTAATACCGCCAATAATCGGCACCAAGCGTAGCAAGCCGCGACCAAACACTGCCAGCAGCAGCGTTACCAGCAAACTGGCCATGGATAAGAAAATAGCGGCACCATAACCAATATTATCGCTGGTTTCACCGGTCGCCATACTCACCGCAACCGGTGCCAACGCCAGGCCAATCACCATAATCACCGGGCCTACCACCACCGCAGGCAGTAACCGGTGTAACCAGGCGGTGCCTTTAAGACGCACAGCCTGGGAGATGGCGACATACACCAGCCCCGCCGCCATCAGCCCGCCCATGGTGGCAGATATACCAAAACTCGCTACAGAACCCTGGATAGGTGCAATAAAGGCAAACGAAGAGGCCAAAAAAACCGGTACGCTTTGTTTAGTCACCGCATGAAATATCAGCGTGCCAGCTCCAGCAGTAAATAGCGCAACGCTCGGATCAAGGCCTGTTAGCAGGGGGACCAATACCAACGCGCCAAACGCTACAAACAGCATTTGCGCGCCGGTTAGCAGTACTTTCGGCCATGGTTCAGCGTTACTGACAGCTTCGCTCATTGGAGAACTCCGGAAGTTTGAGAGTTAAAGGGGCAAAAAAATGCCCCTAACGCAAAGCGTAAGGGGCAATATTAGGAAGGACGCTCAGCGCGTTCCGAAAATCTTATCGCCAGCGTCACCCAACCCGGGGACGATATAGCCATTTTCATCGAGTCGGTCATCGACCGACGCCGTGTAAATTTCAATATCAGGATAAGCTTCTTGCACCCGTTTAATCCCTTCAGGGGCTGCTACCAAGACAATCACTTTCATATGCTCACAGCCACGCTCACGCAGCATGTCTAGCGTTGCCACCATTGAGCCACCTGTCGCCAGCATCGGGTCAATGACAATGGCCATCCGCTCTTCGATATCGTTGGCAAACTTGGCAAAATAGGGCACCGGCTGAAGCGTTTCTTCGTCGCGATATAGGCCTACCACGCTCACCCGTGCACTTGGGATTAAATCTGTTACGCCTTCCAGCATGCCAAGGCCTGCACGCAGAATCGGCACGACGGTGACCTTTTTACCCTTTAAGCGACGCGTCGCAATCGGCTCACCGTTCCATCCCTGAATTTCATGGTCTTCTAGCTCAAGTCCTTTAGTTGCTTCGTAGGTCAAAAGCTTAGCGACTTCACCTGCCAGTTCACGAAAGCTCTTAGTGCTCAGATCAGCTTCGCGCATCAGACCCAGCTTATGTTGAACAAGCGGATGGTTAATGGCGTAAACACTCATGGGACTTCCTCACTGCAGGGGATTCAGTATAGCAACCAAGGTTGCATCAGCTAAGCACAAAATTGCGCACATTCTACCCGCAACCACTAACGAGGTTAAGCGGTTTCAGGTAATTGCCACTCAATTGGCGTTCGGCCTTGCGCTTGTAGAAATTGATTTGCTTGAGAAAAATGCCGCGTACCAAAAAAACCGCGGTGTGCGGAGAGCGGTGACGGGTGCGGCGCTTCAAGTATCAAATGGCGCTCCTGGTCAATCAGCGCTCTCTTTTGCCGTGCATGGCTTCCCCAAAGCAAAAACACACAGGGAGACGCATGTTGGCTGACGGTTTCGATAGCACGATCAGTAAACGGCTCCCACCCCTTACCCCGGTGGGACGCCGCATTTCCCTGCTCCACGGTAAGCGATGTATTCAACAACAGCACGCCCTGCTTAGCCCACGCTTCCAGATGCCCGTGACGAACTGGAGTAAAGCCTACATCGGTGGCCAACTCTTTATAGATGTTAACCAGCGAAGGCGGCACGGGCACACCCGGCTGCACCGAAAAGCACAGGCCGTGGGCCTGATTTGGGCCGTGGTAAGGATCCTGCCCTAAAATAACCACTTTCACTTCACTCAACGGTGTCAGCTCAAAAGCGCGAAACCACTGTGATGAGTGGGGGAAAATAATCTTCTTAGCGGCTTTTTGCTGTGCTAAAAATGCTTTCAGCGCCAGCATATAGTCAGCCTGAAACTCATCACCCAGCCACTGACTCCAGTCATCGGGAAGTGGATTGGCCATCATTACCTCTTCATTTGATCAACAAGCGGCTCAACGTAAGCAACACCCATATCCCAGGGGAACTGAATCCAGCACTGTTGAGCAACTTCCGTCAGGTATTGATCCACCAGTGGACGACCATCTGGTTTGGCGTAAATAGTCACAAAGTGGGCTTTCGGCAGCATCTTACGCACGGCACGTGCGGTTTTGCCAGTGTCCACTAAGTCATCGACCAGTAGCCAGCCATCGCCGTCGTGATCAACGCCCTTCATGATATCCAGGCCGCCTTGATCCATGTGGTCATAGCTTTTAATACATACTGTATCGATGAGGCGAATATCCAGTTCCCGGGCAATAAGCGCAGCCGGGATTAAGCCGCCACGGGTAATCGCCACGATGCCTTTAAAGTCACGCTCAATCATCTGGTGACAAAGGGTGCGCACATCGCGATGTAACTGATCCCAAGAGACAGTGAAGTGCTGATGGTAACGGTCGCTGCTCATTGAGAATTACTCGTCTTCGTTGAAAGAACAAACTGCGAATACGCTGTAACCAGCATCGCGAATCTTTTGTGAACCACCCAATCCCGGTAGGTCAATAATAGTAGCAGTTTCAACTACCTGGCCACCGCTACGCTGAATGAGATTAGCTGCGGCTAGCATAGTGCCGCCCGTCGCTATCAGATCGTCCATCAGCAGAATTCGATCACCTTGCTGGAAAGCATCGGAGTGGAGCTCAACTTCCGAGTGCCCATACTCAAGCGTGTAGGTCTCACTGATCGTTTTAAACGGTAATTTACCTTTCTTACGCACCGGCACAAAGCTGCATCCCAACTCATACGCCAGCGGCGCGCCGATAATGAAACCACGCGCATCAATGGCCGCGATGGCATCTAGGTCCATCTCCTGGTAGCGGTGTACGAAGCTATCGATCAGCTTGCGAAAGGCAGCGCTATTTTGTAGCAAGGGAGTAATGTCTCGAAAATTCACTCCCTGCTCAGGCCAATCGGGAACCGTGCGAATAACGGACTTAATGTAGTCGCCGTAGATGCTCATCGCGTCTCTCATTGAGTAAAAAAGTGGTAAGGGCCTATCACCCTAAGAATAGATATCTTGCCGCAAACAGCAGCGCTAAAACGATGACCGCTGGGTTCAAATCACTGAAACGACCCGAAAGCGTTTTAATTGCTACATAGCTAATAAAGCCAAGCGCGATCCCTTCGGCAATTGAGAACGTTAGCGGCATCGCTAAGGCAGCAATCAGTACTGGCGCCGCGTCAGTTGGGTCTTCCCAGTTCGCATGGGCTAAGCTGCCCGCCATCAATACGGCGACATATAGCAATGCACCCGCCGTCGCATAGGCCGGGATAGAACCCGCTAGTGGCGCAAAGAACAAACTAATAAGGAACATGCCAGCGACCACCACCGCAGTTAAGCCAGTACGCCCACCGGATGCGATACCTGCAGTTGATTCAATATAGCTAGTCGTGGTGGAGGTGCCCAATGCTGCACCCGCCATAGAAGCGGTACTATCGGCCATCATAGCGCGACCAATACGCGGCAACTTGCCGTCTTTATCCAGCAGCTTACCCCGATGAGCCACACCCACCAGCGTGCCGGACGTGTCGAACAGATCAACAAATAGAAAGGCGAAAATCACACTGAGCATGGCAATATCAAGCGCGCCCATCAAATCCATCGCCATAAAGGTAGGCGCAATCGACGGTGGCATCGACATAAGACCGCCGTACTCATTATGCCCAAGCACCATGGCAATAACGGTAACGCCCAAAATACCGATCATCACCGCACCGGTGACTTTAAGATAAGCCAATGCCGTAATCACAAAGAAACCCAGCAGTGCGTAGATAGCTGGCGGCTGGGAAAGATCGCCTAAAGAAACGTAAGTTGCAGGGTTAGCAACGACAATGCCAGCGTTTTTCAGCGCAATCATCGCCAGGAAAAGGCCGATACCAGCAGCAATGCCTAAACGTAGCGACATCGGAATAGAGTTAATGATCCATTCACGGATTTTGAAAAGGCTTAATGCAAAGAACGTTAGGCCGGAGAAGAAGACCGCGCCCAACGCTGCTTCCCAGGTATACCCCATCCCCAGTACAACGCCGTAGGTAAAAAAGGCGTTAAGTCCCATGCCAGGCGCCTGAGCAATCGGATAATTGGCCCACAAACCCATTATTAAACAGCCAATCGCTGCTGCTAAGCAGGTCGCCACAAATACGGCACCGTAATCCATGCCCGCTTCAGAAAGAATGCTAGGGTTAACAAAAATGATGTAGGCCATCGTCAGGAATGTGGTAACCCCGGCGATAACTTCTGTTTTGATGTTGGTATGGTGCTCGGTGAGCTTGAAATAGTTATCCAGAAGTTTCATGAAGCTTATTATCCTTCGCGCTAATGCCGCATTCGCAGGCGATCTGGTACCGAGAAAAGCCGCACATATTACCGAAAGCCTCACTGTGATGCGAGCGCCTCAGCATGACGACTAATGAAAGCAGGAATAGCCCCGCAGCTTAATGCCAAGCAATCTTTGGGCCATGACCTAACCGATCGGTCAATCAATAAGCAAAAAGAGTCCACTATTGGCGTTATCGGGTCTCTATTTGCTGGGGCCCTGTTGGCTATCCCCTCTTTGCTGGGACAGTACACGCTCTACCGTTTCAACGATCACCTGGGTCTGAGGATCAATTTCGATATTAACGAAATCTCCAGGCGCCCGGTCTTGAAGAGTAGTTCGGCAGAGCGTTTCTGGAATCAAATTGACGCTAAATTCAATGTTGCCGCTTTCTGCTTGGCGCACATCGCCAATCGTCAAACTAATCCCGTCTACACCAATATAGCCTTTTTCGAACACAAACCTGCCTAGCCTTTCCGGTAACGTAAACCACAGCCGACGGTTATTGGGCGCCTCTTCAATTGAGGCCACCTCAGCCATAGCAATAATATGGCCTGACATGGAATGCCCGCCGATCTCATCACCAAAACGCGCCGCGCGCTCTATATTGACGCATTGCCCAGGCTTTATTGCACCAAGATTGGTCAAGCGTAGCGTTTCACGCATTAAATCAAAACTAACATAATCGCCATCAATTGCTGTCACTGTTAAGCAAACGCCGTTATGCGCTACCGATGCACCCAGTTCAAGTCCGACTCGCATTGAAGGCGGCAGCTCCACTACATGCACGCGAAACGCTTCTAACTCGCGCACTGCTACGACTTTAGCCACACCTTGCACAATGCCGGTAAACATATCGCCCTTCCCCTTAAAATCGAAATATTGACTAAACTCTACCCGGCAAGCTTACTACTGGAGCCTCAAAATTGTGCAGTGTCTTGGTAATATTTGACATGCATACCGCCTATCTTTAGACTTTCGCCGCAATTGAAGTGACGCCGATTTGTACCCATATTGCGGGCGTCCACTGGACCACTGGTCTGGTGAAGTGCAGCTAAAAGGGTGTGTCCAGCGTTGATGACCACCCATAAGGGTGGCTTTTTTTATCCCCCCTTCGCCTGCTGCCCCGCACTCCGTCTTCGGCCTACCGTTAAGGCAGACGCTATGATTGAACTTAGCAACGTCAGTAAAACCTATTTCAGTAATAACAAGGGTAGCGGCACTAATGCCGTCTATGCGCTTAAAAATGCAAATCTCACGGTTCCGAAAGGCACGATTCACGGCGTCATTGGGCTTTCAGGCGCCGGTAAATCCACGCTAATTCGCTGCGTTAATTTGCTTGAGCGCCCGACCAGCGGCAGCGTTATTGTCGATGGCGAAGAGATGACGCGCTTAAGCAACGCGGCACTCAACCGGGCGCGCCATCGGATAGGCATGATCTTTCAGCACTTCAACCTGCTGACTACCCGCAGCGTATTCGACAACGTTGCACTGCCCCTTGAGTTAATGGGGCAAAAACGCAACGTCATCCGCGAGCGTGTCATTCCGCTGTTGGAAATGGTTGGCCTGGCAGATAAAGCTAACCAATACCCCGCCCAGTTATCCGGCGGTCAAAAGCAGCGGGTGGCGATTGCCCGCGCGCTGGCAAGCAAACCCCAGGTACTGCTGTGTGACGAAGCGACCTCGGCGCTGGATCCGCAGACCACCAGCTCAATTTTAGAGCTGCTGAGAGACATTAACCATCAACTGGGTATTACCATCTTATTGATCACCCATGAGATGGAGGTAGTTAAATCTATTTGCCACCGGGTCAGCCTAATCTCTGATGGTGAGCTTGTGGAAGATTCGGAAGTGGGCGACTTCTTTACCGCTCCCCGCACTCAGTTGGGGCGTGAATTCCTCAACGACTTCCTGCAGTTAACACCCCCCAAGGAGCTGATTGAAAGGCTCTCCGACACACCGGGTGTCGATACGCATCCCGTGGTGCGGCTAACGTTCTCGGGTGATGCTGTCTCAACACCGCTCATTTCACGCCTTGCCCGTGAGTGCAGTGTCGATGTCAGCATTCTTCAAGCCAAGGTAGAGTCCATTCAGGATCGCACACTAGGACTAATGATCGCTGAACTACTGGGGACGCCCGATCAAACACAGCAAGCCATGACCTATCTTGAAGCGCATCAATTACAGGTGGAGGTACTCGGCCATGTCCAGCGCAATGTTTGATCTTATTTTACAAGCCACGCTGGATACTCTTTATATGGTGGCGGTTTCCGGGGTTATTTCCACGCTAGTCGGTCTCCCGCTGGGGGTGCTGCTCTATGTTACCCGTCCGCGCCAAATTCTAGCGAAGCCAGTGCTTAATCAAGCACTTAGCATTATCACCAATATTGGCCGCTCGATACCTTTTATTATTTTGATGGTAGCCATCATTCCATTCACCCGCATGCTGGTGGGCACATCGATTGGTATTAATGCAGCGTCAGTGCCTCTCACCATCGCCGCTATCCCTTTTGTTGCTAGGTTGGTTGAAGGTGCACTTAACGAGCTCTCGCCTGGGTTAATTGAAGCCGCTCAAGCCATGGGCGCCACCCCATGGCAAATCATTTGCAAAGTACTTATTCCAGAAGCGCGCGGTGGCATCATGACGGGGTTAACCATTACCGTGGTCACGCTAGTTAGCTACTCTGCCATGGCAGGAGCCGTCGGCGGAGGTGGCTTGGGCGACTTAGGAATTCGCTACGGTTACAACCGTTTCAACCCAACCATTATGCTGATTACCGTCGTAATTCTGGTGGTTATGGTTCAAGGGTTTCAGAGTTTGGGCGACTATCTGGTTCGCAAAAGTGACCGTAAATAGCGACTTTTGGTGCTATCAATCAGATATAACCAAAACGCATTAGATTTATGTTTTTTATTACCGTATTATTGACTTATTTACGAACAGCGCCACTGGAGAGCATCCATGCAAAAATTGATTATCGGTAGCCTAACGGCCCTTGCCCTAGCGATTAACGTTGCCAACGCCGAAACACGCAGCATTAAAATGGGCACCGTCGCAGGTCCTGAAACGGAAGTGATGGAAGTTGCCGCTCGGATTGCTAAAGAAGAGTTCGACCTGGATGTCGAAATCATCGAATTTACTGACTACGTCACCCCCAATGCCGCTTTGGCAGATGGCAGCCTAGATGCCAATGCCTACCAGCATGAGCCCTACCTGCAGTCGATGGTAAATGACCGTGGCTATGACTTGGCTATTGCGGGCTATACCTTCGTGTATCCGATCGGCGCCTACTCTGAAAAATATGACAGTATCGACGACCTGCCGGACGGAGCCCAAATCGCGCTGCCCAACGACCCTTCCAATGAAGGTCGCGCGCTGATTTTGATGCACAACGAAGGCCTGATTACGCTGAATGATCCGACATTCCTTGAAGCAACGCCAATTGATATTGCCGAAAACCCACGCAACTTCCGCTTCCGCGAAATCGAAGCTGCCCAGTTGCCCCGTGTTCTTCCCGATGTCGATATGGCGTTTATTAACAATACCTTCGCCCAGCCAGCCGGCTTAAGCCTGGACGACGCCTTGATCAAAGAAGGCCCCGAGTCGCCCTACGTCAACCTGATCGCCGTTCGTGGCGGCGATGAAGATCGTGAAGAGATTCGCCAACTGATTGACGCTTATCAGCGTGATGAAGTTATTGAAAAAGCGGAAGAACTATTTAAAGGCGCAGCAGTACCGGGCTGGATTGAGTAACACTTAGTTAGCCGTAACGCTGCTGAGTAAAATCGTTGTTATAAACCGATCAGGCCGGCGCTCATAAAAGCGCCGGCCTGTTGCGCTGTATAGATAAGGAAGTATATGCAAGCTACCGTCGACTACTCGCTACTTAACCGTCAGCTCGAAGCACTGCTCGATACCCGCGACTGGCTCACCAATAGCGCTCAGACCTGTGCCTTTATTCAACAGCAGCTTAGCGACCTTAACTGGGTGGGCTTTTATTTGCAGCACCAGCCCAATCTTCTGGGCTTAGGCCCCTTCCAAGGCCTACCCGCCTGCCACCCTATCCCCTTTAGCAAAGGCGTCTGTGGTGCCGCTGCTCGTGAACAAAAGACCCAGCGAGTGGATGATGTACACGCGGTCGCTGACCACATTGCTTGCGACGCCAACTCACGTTCAGAATTAGTGGTTCCTATTGTTATTAACAGCCACCTCTGGGGCGTGCTCGACTTAGATAGCCCTCTTTTCGCGCGTTTCACTGAACAGGATCAAATCGGCATTGAAGCCTTGGTCGCAACGTTTATACGTCAGACCGACTTACCCAACCTGACGAGCAGTGCCATTTAACACACAAACAAAAACACCCCATGCCAAGGCATGGGGTGTTTTCAATACAGCTGGTAGGACCAGGCGGATTTGAACCGCCGACCTCCACGATGTCAACGTGGCGCTCTAACCAACTGAGCTATGGTCCTGAAAATTGGTGCTGCCGAGTGAATGGTAGGACCAGGCGGATTTGAACCGCCGACCTCCACGATGTCAACGTGGCGCTCTAACCAACTGAGCTATGGTCCTATCTAGGCGCTATTTACTAAGAGCTATCTAATTAGGCTCTATTGCGCAGAATATTAAGCGCCCGCATGCCAAGCAACGGATGCGAATTTTACCCACTTGCCACTGAATTGCAAGCTATTTCCTTCCGTCATCAATATCTCGCTATACGGCCAAACATCAAAATTTATCAGACCAATGGACACTCATCTCACTATGGAACTAGTCTTAGCGCTCGATATTATGGATAACATAAATTAATTATATAAATTAAGGGGGCAAACCGTGCTTGGTCCTTTGCTAGGAAGCATAGCCATCGCGTTACTATTAGGCACCATTGTGGCACGCATTGAAGTGCACTGGTGGTGGATTCGGTGCTTTGAATTTCCCCGCCTGCAAATCGCTTCCCTGGCATTAGTTACCGCTATATTGACGGTATTTTTTGTTGATGATAGCCAATGGTATTGGGTAGCACTCATTGCATCTGGCACTACGCTAATCATCCAGGCCAATTACATTTTACCCTGGACGCGAATTTGGCCTGTACAAGTGATGGCCGCTGAATCCCCCGAAGCCGAACGCACAGTGACGCTGCTCATCGCCAACGTACTAATGCCAAACCACCGGACTGAAAGGCTAATCGAGATGATTAAGCACCATCAGCCTGACATTGTACTGACCCTTGAATCGGATCAGTGGTGGCAAGACCAGCTAGATCCAGTTCTCGCAGAAAACTGGCCACACAGCGTTAAAGTTCCGCTCGATAATCTATACGGAATGCACCTTTATTCACGCCTTGCTCTCGAGAACACTTCCATCGAGTGGCTAATTCAAGATGATATTCCTTCTATTCACACAAACATCACACTCGACAACGGCGAGCGCATTCGCCTATACGCAGTACACCCGCGCCCGCCCGCGCCAAGTGAAAGCGAGAAATCGCTTTGGCGCGACGCTGAACTACTGCTGATAGGTAAAAAAATCCATGAAGATCCCAAGCCTACGCTGGTGGCTGGAGACCTGAATGATGTGGCATGGTCGCGCACAACACGGCTTTTTTGTCGCGTGGGAGGCATGCTAGATCCACGCCGCGGACGCGGCATGTTCAGTACCTTCCATGCCAAATACCCCTTGTTGCGCTGGCCTTTAGATCACATCTTTGTGACAGAGCATTTCACGCTCGTTAGCATGCAGCGCTTAGGTGCGTTTGGCTCAGATCATTTTCCTATCTTAGCAACGCTCTGTTATCGCCCCTCGCGCAAAGACGAAAATAAAGCGCCTGAAGCAAGTGCCGAGGAGCGCCAAGAAGCCAGTGAAACGATCCAAGAAGGCAAAACCGAAAAGCAAGAGACCTGAGTCACAACATTTTCATGCAGGCTAACTCACCACCTGCTTACTCAGGGATTCCACCCTGAGTGAGCGCCTTCGGATCAAGTAACCGCTCTAAGGTTTTTCTATCAAGGTCAGTCTTCTCTTCTGCCACGTCAATGATGGGTCGTCCCGCCTGATAAGCTTCTTTAGCAATGGCGGCAGCGGCGTTATAACCAATTTCCCCGTTTAAAGCGGTGACCAAAATCGGGTTACGCGCCAGCGGGCCCATCACATTATCTTCACGCACTTTGAACGTGGCGATGGCACGGTCAGCAAGTAGGCGAGCGGTATTACTCATTAAGCTAATGGATGTCAGCAAATTGGAAGCCACCAGCGGTAACATGACATTTAACTGGAAATTACCACTTTGCCCCGCCACGGTAATGGCGGCATCCAAGCCGATCACTTGGGCGGCTGCCTGAGCGGCTGACTCCGGAATCACCGGATTCACCTTACCCGGCATAATTGAACTTCCGGGCTGCAACGCCTCAAGCTCAATTTCACCCAACCCGGCTAATGGCCCGGAGTTCATCCAGCGCAGATCGTTGGCAATTTTCATAATCACGCAGGCCAACCCTTTCAACTGCCCAGACAGCTCCACGGCCGCATCTTGTGAAGAGAGGCTAGCGAAAAAACTGTCGTTAGGCGTAAACAGTAACCCGGTTTGCTCGCTCAGTTCCTGGGCGACTTGCTCAGCAAACCCGACTGGCGCATTGATACCGGTTCCCACCGCTGTACCACCCTGGGCTATGCGGCAAAGCCTTTGCATGGCGCTATCAAAACGCTCTATCGCCTGCCCTACTTGGCTCGACCATGCCCCAAGCTCTTGATCCATACGTAAGGGCATGGCATCCATTAAGTGAGTGCGGCCGGTTTTCACAATGTGGCTTAATTCACCAGCACGCTGGTCAATGGTATCGCGTAGATGTAGTAGCGCTGGCCGCAGCGACGCATGTACCGCAATGGCTGCGGAAAGATGGATAGCTGTCGGAATAACATCATTACTCGACTGGCCCATATTCACATGATCGTTGGGGGTTACCTCAACACCCTCACGACTGGCCAGTGTTGCGAGCACCTCATTGACGTTCATATTGGTAGAAGTACCCGACCCGGTTTGAAACACATCAATGGGAAACTGCTGATCGTGCTTGCCGGTTAACACCTCGCGAGCAGCCTTCTGAATTGCTTCGGCGCGGTCATCATCAAGCCCACCTAATGTTTGGTTGGCGCGTGCTGCCGCAAGCTTAATTCGGGCAACTGCGTGAATAAAGGCGGTCGGCATAGGCGAATGCGAGACCGGAAAGTTGTTAATCGCCCGCTGCGTCTGAGCGCCATAAAGCGCATCGGCGGGCACTTCCAGTTCGCCCATGCTGTCGCGTTCCATACGTGTTGCCATTGCTCGTCCTCCTTTGATTAAAATAATTCCCGCCGTTAACTCTGAGCCATTAACCTGTAGATCGTTCGCTTAGTTATTAATCATCTGAATTACAACCTATTAAGATCAAATGTTGCGCTGCACAAAAACACTTGCTATGCTGCACTGCAAGATAGATTGAAAAATAAGCCAATCAGCAGCGCCAACCTCTGGACAACTGCTCTCGGCAACTAATTTTGGCAATACTGGTTTTGAATATACAGCTCAAACAGTCTTGCTATCACCCTGGAGGGTATAAATATGCGTACTGTAAATACTAACGAAATGACTCAACAGTTTGACAACCTGTTTATGGCACCAATGCGCGCCTATATGACTTTAAGTGTCGATTACACTGAGAAAATGATCAACGCCCAAATGGACGCAAGCAAGGCCTACGTTGATACCGGCATTGCTCAAATGCGCCAAATGATGGACGTAAAAGATGCAGAAGGCCTGCGCAGCTACATGGAAGGCCAGCAAAAAGTAGTTAAAGAATTAGCTGAGCGCGCTAAAGGAGATGCCGACAAGGTCGTTTCTTTACAGCAGGACTTTATTCAGAAAAGCCAGAAAATTACTGAAGACAATGTCAAGCAAGCACAAACGGCTGCTAGCAAGATGAGCAAAACCGCTTAAGTCACTCCTTTTTGGAGGTTCCTTAACGGAGCAGCGTGCTTCGTATGATGAAAACGCCCTCGTCGGCTTTATGCTGACGAGGGCGTTTTTGTTACCAGCCGAGCGCCGACTTCACAAACGGGATTGTGAGCTTGCGCTTGGCAGATAATGACGCTTTATCGAGTGTTTCAATGGCGCGGCATAACTCACCTAATTCGCGCGGGCCACGGTGCAGAATATAGCGTCCTACGTCATCAGGAAGCTGCATTCCTCTTACGCTGGCACGCAGCTTTAAGGCAGCCAAGCGCTCATTATCATCCTCTAACGGGTGAACATGAAACGTAACTCCCCATGTTAAACGCGATGCCAAGTCGGGCAAAACGACATTTAACTGCCGGGGAGATGCGCTGGCGACAATGATCAGCTTTTTACCAGCGTCACGCAGGCGATTGAAAGCATGAAACAGTGCCTCTTCCCAGCGCTTACGTCCGATCACGCACTCTAAATCATCAATGGCAACGAGGTCCAAACGCTCGATATCTTCAAGCATCAAGGGAGGAAAGTGGCCTAGATCATTTAATGGCAGGTAAAGCGCGCGTTTATCAGCATCTGACGCCGCATGGCACGCTGCCTGGAGCAGGTGACTACGCCCCACGCCTGGCGCTCCCCATAAGTAGAGAAACTGCTCTCCCTCAGCCGCTAGCTGCTGTGACACATGCTCAACCAGCGGCGCGTTTGTACGCGCCACATAATAGTTATCAAAGGTTGCATCGTCGCGCAATCCTACCCCTAAGGGAAGCTGTGCCGGCGGACGGCTCATAGGGACTCCCTGTGGTCTGGACGACTAGCGGCTTCATGATTAGGCGTATGGCGCCCCAATTCAATATGATGGGAAGAACTCTCTTCCAGAATCGTCGTATGTTTATCGTTATATAGCTCACTGTCTTGATAACGGATTTTTACTTCTTTCAGCAACACTAAAATTACTGCTGCAATGGGTAATGCCAATAGTACCCCCGTTAATCCAAACAGACTCCCCCCCGCCAACACGGCGAAAATAACCGCAACCGGATGTAACCCGATTTTATCGCCAAGCAGTTTGGGCTGCAGCACCGCGCTTTCGATGATTTGGCCAACGCTGAAAACAGCGATGACGCCGGCCACGCCTAGCCAGCTTCCATACTGGAACAGTGCTACCACAACCGCAATGACCAGCCCAACGATAAAGCCTAAGAATGGAACGATGCTGACCAACCCGGAGATAAACCCTATTAAAAGGCCAAAGTTAACACCCATCAGCGTTAATCCAGTCGCGTAAATAACGCCTAAACACAGCATCACTAGCAGCTGACCACGTAAGAAAGCCGATAATACTTCATCGCATCGGCGCGCCAGCCTAAAGGTATCATCAGCAAACTGACGTGGAATGAGATCAGCAATACTGGCAAGCAACCGGTTCCAATCCAGGAGTAAATAAAAGGTAACCACGGGGATTAACGCCACATAAGTTACCCAAGTGGCAAAGGCCATTCCTGAGCGCCCAATCTGGCCTAATGCTTGGGCTAAATAGCCACTCGCATCGCGCCAGTTTTCCGCCAACATCTCTTGCACATTATCTAACTCAGTTGCTAGATCATAACCTGTCCACTCTTGCACCTGAGGTGCCAATACATTTTCTACCCAATCAAATACACCTGGTACAGCCTCACCCAATTGCTTTAGCTGCTGGACAACAAGCGGTATTAAAATCAGCAAACTTGCTGCCAAAGCGACAAGCAACACTAAAAAGACGCTGCTCACCGCCAATGGCCTGTTCATTCCCCAGCGCTGAAAACGGTTAGCCAAAGGATCGGCTAAATAAGCGAGAATCATCCCAGCAATAAAAGGCATCAGCACTGCATCTAACAAAACAATCAAGCCACCGACCACCACTAACAGCAGGATACCCCACCAAGAATTACGCATACATCCCTCTCAATCCCGGTTTTAATCCGAGCACTAACTATGCCGGATATGAGCGAAAGTCGCTCGTTTAGCGTTGCATAATGTGTGACAGCGGTGCGAGCTGGGCCGCTGAGTGTTACAATCCGCTGCAGTTATCGCCCAGCACTGGCTATGTCGCCAGCACTACCAGCACCGCTATTTGCTTCACAGGATCTGTCATGACCGAGACCTCCTCTTCTTCGGCTACTCCTTCCCTCAGCTATAAGGACGCAGGCGTCGATATTGATGCCGGTAACGCCTTGGTTGACCGCATCAAACATGTCGCCAAACGAACCTCTCGCCCAGAAGTAATGGGCGGGCTGGGTGGTTTTGGTGCGCTTTGCGAAATTCCAGCAGGCTATCGGCAACCCGTGCTTGTCTCGGGCACAGATGGCGTCGGCACTAAGCTGCGTCTGGCAATGGATCTTGGCAAACACGATACGATTGGTATCGATTTAGTCGCCATGTGTGTTAACGATTTGATCGTTGCCGGCGCCGAGCCGCTGCTATTTCTTGACTACTATGCCACGGGTAAGCTTGATGTGGATATTGCTGCTGACGTTGTCACCGGTATTGGTGCCGGTTGTGAGTTAGCAGGATGCGCGTTGGTAGGTGGGGAAACCGCCGAAATGCCTGGCATGTATGAAGGCAGCGACTATGACCTGGCTGGATTTTGCGTGGGTGTCGTTGAAAAATCAGACATTTTAGATGGCAGCAAAGTAGCCGAAGGTGATGTAATTCTTGGCTTGGCTTCATCGGGTCCGCACTCCAACGGCTACTCGCTGATTCGTAAAATCCTCGAGGTCAGTAACGCCTCGCTGGACGCTGACATCGCAGGCACCAGCCTCGCTGATGCACTTATGGCACCCACCCGGATCTATGTTAAATCGCTGCTCTCTTTAATGCGCGGTAGCGATATTTCTGTACATGCCTTATCGCATATTACTGGTGGTGGTCTGCTGGAAAATATTCCTCGCGTGCTGCCCGACGACCTCGCTGCCCATATTGATATCAACAGCTGGCAGCGTCCGGCGGTGTTTGATTGGCTGCAAGCCAAGGGCAACGTCAATGAAACCGAAATGCATCGTGTGCTTAACTGCGGCATCGGCATGGTTGTCGTAGTATCGGCGCATCAAGCGGAGCAAGCTATCGCTCACCTGGAAACTGAAGGTGAGTCCGTTTATCGCCTGGGTCAGATTGTTAAGCGTCAAGAGGAAGCCGTTATTCTGGAGAACCTCTCGGCATGACCAATACGGACTACCAAAGCGATACTATCCGTGACGTAACGCCAGAGCCCCTTGGTGCACGCCGCATTGTGGTACTTATTTCGGGTAGTGGCAGCAATCTACAGGCACTTATTGATGCCCAGTCTCATGATCGTTTGGGCGGTGGTGAAATTGTCGCGGTGATTTCCAATGTTGCTGACGCTTACGGCTTAAAGCGCGCTCATGAAGCAGGCATTGAAGCGGTCGCGCTACCCCACCGTGAATATGATAGCCGCGAAGCCTATGATGGCGCGTTAATTAAAGTCATTGAGCGCCACGAGCCAGATCTCATTGTACTGGCCGGCTTTATGCGCATCTTGACGCCCCGTTTTGTGCAACGGTTTTTGGGCCGCATGTTGAATATCCACCCTTCGCTTCTGCCGGATTACCAAGGCCTCAACACTCATGCGCGGGCGTTGGCGGATGCTGTTGCCAGCCATGGCTGTAGCGTGCATTTTGTCACTGAAGAGCTAGACGGTGGTCCAGTAGTGCTGCAAGCAGAACTGCAGGTCAGCGCTGATGATACGGTCGAGACGCTACAAGAGAAGGTTCATGCCCGTGAGCATTTGATCTACCCCATTGCTGTGCAGTGGTTCCTGGAAGGCAGGCTTCAGTTCAGTGCAGAAGGCGCTAAAATGGATGGTCACTTGCTGCCAGCACACGGCATGCGACTTTCCCACGCCGACGCTGCTGAAGAACTTGATGAGGAGTTAGACGAAGAGCCTCAGGATTAACTGGCGCATTTAACCAACAGCGTAGTGACTAAAAAGCGCCTTACGATTAATAAACCGTAAGGCGCTTTTTCATAGCGCGATGGTGAACATCAGGTGCGTGGCAGCGTAACGCCGCGCTGCCCCATATATTTCCCGCCCCGATCTTTATACGAGGTTTCACACACTTCATCGGACTCTAAAAACAGCATTTGAGCCACGCCCTCATGGGCGTAAATTTTCGCGGGCAGATTGGTGGTATTAGAAAACTCAAGGGTCACATGGCCTTCCCACTCAGGTTCTAACGGCGTTACATTAACAATAATGCCACAGCGCGCGTAGGTAGATTTTCCTAAGCAAATGGTGAGTACGTTGCGAGGAATACGGAAGTACTCAACTGTGCGCGCCAGGGCAAATGAATTCGGCGGAATAACGCACACATCGCCTTTAATATCGACGAAGCTTTTTGCATCAAACGCTTTCGGATCAACAATCGCCGAGTGGATATTGGTGAATACCTTAAACTCATCCGCACAACGCACGTCATAGCCATAACTTGAAGTGCCATAGGAAATAACGCGCTGGTCGTTTACATAGCGCACCTGTTCGGCTTCAAATGGCTCAATCATCGCATCGCTTTTTGCCATACGACGAATCCAATTATCAGATTTGATACTCATGTGTTACTTCATCACTCGCTAAAAGAAATAGTGGGGCCATTGGCTTGGCTGGCATTAACCGCTTCAGCTACTTTTTGGGCAATCGCAGCAAAGGTCTGACTCACCGAACCTTCAGGCTCAGATATCACACTCGGGCGCCCAGAATCTGTCAGCTCGCGAATAGAGAGCGTCAATGGCAACCGACCTAGTACTTGAGTATCGTACTCTTGTGCGATGCTGTCGCCACCGCCAGTGCCAAAAATAGCCGCTTCGTGGCCACAGTTTTCACAATGATAAAGGCTCATATTCTCAACCACGCCCAGCACTGGAACATTAACCTTACGGAACATTTCGATGCCTTTACGGGCATCCAGCAGCGCAATATCCTGGGGCGTTGTGACAATGACAGCCCCTGCCACTGGCACTTTCTGCGCCAGCGTCAGTTGGATATCGCCGGTGCCCGGCGGCATATCGATCAGCAGAAAATCCAGATTGTCCCATTGGGTTTGTGTCAGCATCTGCTGAAACGCCCCCACAACCATTGGCCCGCGCCATACCATCGGCTCGCGAGTATTGACCATAAACGCCATCGACATCGCTTGAAGGCCATGGGCTTCCAACGGCAGAAACTTATCATTGGCCGCCGCTTGAGGGCGAACGCCCTCTTTCACACCTAACATTTGGGCTTGGCTAGGCCCATAAATATCTGCATCAAGCACACCCACGCGGTACCCTTGCGCCGACAAGGCTAACGCCAAGTTCACGGTAACCGTGGATTTCCCCACGCCTCCTTTACCCGATGCCACTGCAATAATATGTTTAACTCCATCCATTCAATGGCACTCCTAGCGTTGTTAGGCTCTGCGCATTAAAGCAGGCTCTGAAATTCACGTTGAGTGAATGATACTCCTCGGGGCCTCAATCATAAACCAGCAACAAGAAAGCGGATGCCGGTTGCCCGACACCCGCTCTCATTTTGTTGTGTTAACGACTCACTGCGTGTTAATGATTAACCAGCATTTTGCTCTGCTTCGTCACTTCCACCGTCGCTGTCGTTGGCACTCTCATCATCAGATGAACTCTCTTCATTTGATGAATTACCAGTCTCTTCACTTACCGACTGCTCAGTCTCGGCCATACGTCTATCTAAGTTTGAAAGTTCGTCGCGCCATTCGCTGAGTTGAGTCTCCAAGCGCTCAAGCTGATTTTCTCGCTCTTCAATATCGCTCTCAACACTAGCCACTTCTTCACGGCCCATATCCAAAGCAACCATCAAGTCGTCCATCTCACTGCGCACTTGGCTGAGGCTCTGCTCTTCTTCTTCACGAAGTTCAGTCAACGAATCAATCTCATTTTGCAATTCATCGCGCTCACTAGCCAACGAATCACGCTCACTTTGAATAGTGGCAAGCTCTTCTTGGGCGCTAGCGACTTCCTCTTCCAGACCACTGATCTGTTCATTAGCTTGGCTGATCTGCTCTTCCAACTCAGCCAACGCATCTTCAGCAGTGCTTAATTCTTCTACAGCCTGTTGACGCTGCTCTTCTGCTTGCTGGCGCGCAGACTCCGCTTCCTGACGAGCAGTATCGGCGCTCTCACGCGCTTCTTCTACCTGCTGCAGGGTACTTTCAGCTTCATCGCGGGTTGAGACTATCTCGTCGCGCTCTTCGCGCAACGTGCTCATTTCACCTTCAGCACCTTCTAACTGCTCAGTTAAGGTGGTGATTTCTGACTGTAGTGCATCGCGCTCGGACTCAAGCTCCTCAAGACGCGATTGAACCTCACTGGCTTCGCCCTGAGCGCTTTCTAACGACACCCGTGCTGCCTCTTGCTGCTCTTCAAGCGATGCCATTTCTTCCTGAAGTGCCGCCAAATTGGTTTCAGCCTCCTCAATTTCCGCAATGCGTTGGCTTAACTGACTATTACGCTGCTCGGCACTGGCAAGCTGCTCCTCTAGGTTTTCGACGCGATCCTGACGGGTGCCCGCGTTCGATTGCGCCATGATTGCCCAAACAACTGCAATCGCGGCGATACCCGCAATGGCCTTTACCCGATTATCTTGAAAAAGGGTTTTCATATCCGATTTTTTAGCTGGCTCTGGCTTTTTGGCGGGCGGCTGGTGATCGGTATGGTTGGTTTCCGTCATTATGCTTTCCTCTGTGGTCTAGGCTAACACTTGTTCAAGATAATGATAATTAGTAGCATTATTAATGCGCTAGCAATGGCTGATTTCCCTTTCAGCATACACAGCTCACTGGATCTAGCCAGTCTGTTAATGAAAACGTGTATAAATGTTGCTGAAGCGTTACTGAAAAACGGCTCAATAAAATTAAAAAATTAATCTCGCTTGGCTACCAACGGGTGTTTACCAGGGTCAAAGCCTGAGGCTTGTCCGTTTAATGTGTCAAACCAGGCTAACGTGGAGTGCAGCGAAACGACGCTACCTACCACTAGTAGCGTAGGCGGTTTAATCTCACCCGCCAAGAAAGCATCTGGCAACCGTGAGAGCGTACCAATATGCGTTTGCTGCTGGCGCGTCGTGCCTTGCTCGATTAATGCTAGTGGTGTCTCAGCAAGCAGTCCATTGGCAATAAGTGCGCGACTAATCACTTCGACACTGCCAAGCCCCATGTAAAACACCAGCGTCTGTCCCGGGCGCGCTAAGGCATCCCAATCCAACTCACACTCACCCTGTTGCAAATGGCCGGTAACAAACCTCACCGACTGGGCATGATCGCGATGGGTCAAGGGAATGCCTGCGTATGCAGCACACCCTGAGGCAGCCGTGATTCCTGGTATTACTTCCACACTAATCTGCGCCGCTACTAAAGCTTCAAGTTCCTCCCCACCGCGCCCAAATATAAAGGGATCACCGCCCTTAAGCCGCACCACGCGCTTACCCTGCTTTGCCCAGGTAACCAGCGCTTGATTGATGCCCTCTTGGGGCACACTGTGTCGCGAAGATGCTTTACCCACATAAAATCGCTCAGCCGGATCAGAAATAAGCTCAAGAATCTCACTGCTTACCAAGCGATCATAAAGCACTACCTCAGCGGCCTGCAGCCGCTTGTAAGCTTTTAATGTCAGTAACTCCGGGTCTCCCGGCCCTGCACCTACTAAACTAACGAAACCTTGCGGCTGAATGGTTTGTTCTTGTCTTGCCTCCAACACATCACCTCAAAGAATAAAAAATCTATTTAATATATTAAAAAGTAATTAATCATATCATTTATTTTTTCTCCTGCATGGCCAGCATCTTGAAAGGACACTTAATATTCCAAATGCAAATAAATATATTCCAAAAAAATATTAATAATATTCATTTTATCCGCAATGGCTTACATCCTGTTTACGTAATTAGCGCTAATCTTCACGATTGAATTTTAATTGGCATATGCTTGGAGATTCACGCATGCCCGTGAATGAGATTACAGCCCCTCAAAATGTCTGTGCTGATCAGCTCATTGCCGCTATTCCTGGGGTCATTTTTCAGTTTCACCGTTCACATAATGGCCATATGTACTTTCCCTATTTGGAAGGAGGTGGCGTAGCCCTTAAACATGTTGACCGGGATATATTGGCGCAAAATGCGGGGGGCCTCGTTGAGCAGTTGACGGGAAGCGATCATCCTAAAATCATGTCTGCCATTGAGCGCTCTGCTCGCTGGATGCTGCCATTGACAACCCGTTTTCGACTGCCTTTTCCCAAAGCCAATCCCCACTGGATTGCGGTCAGTGCACGACCAGAACCCGTTACTGACGGTGTGCGATGGAACGGCATAATGATGGACATTAGCGATCAGGTAACTGAAGAGCAACGACTTCGTAAATTGTGCGATACAGACCCTTTGACCGAGCTGCCCAATCGACGCAAGCTGATGGTGCATCTCACTCAATTAGCCTCAACCAGTACGCGTCACGGTACGCCCTTATCTATTATGATGGTGGATATTGATCACTTTAAGCGCTTAAACGATCGCTGGGGTCACTTGCATGGCGACGATGTTCTCAAACAGCTTGCAGATAAAACACAGTCGTTATTGCGCTGTGAAGACATGGTCGCCCGCTTAGGGGGCGAAGAGTTTATGGTAGTGCTGCCACTCACACCGCTGCAGCAATGCCATACGCTTGCCAACCGATTACGCCAAGCGATAAGCATGCACGACTTCGGCATGGGCGCGGGCCATGTAACGCTAAGCATTGGCGTCGCCGAGTACCGCTGTGGTGAACCCCTCACCAGTTTAATCGAACGGGCTGATCAGGCGCTTTATAGTGCCAAAGATATTGGTCGCAACTGTGTCTGTATCATGCGCTAGAACGTAAACCTACGGGTGGGAGATAAATCATGGCAACGCTTGCCGAACAAACTTGCCAGCCCTGTAAGAGAAATGCGTCAAGGTTAAGCCCAGATGAGGCTAAAACACTGCTAAAAGACGTCTGCGAGTGGCAGATTGTCGAGCACGATGGCATCATGAAGCTGTCGCGAAGCTTTACCTTTCGTGACTTTTCCAGCGCATTGGCATTTACCCAGCGCGTTGGCAATATCGCAGAGCAGGCTGGCCATCACCCCGTTATTGTGACTGAGTGGGGTAAAGCTACCGTCACATGGTGGACTCATGCCATAAAGGGCCTGCATCTTAATGACTTCATTCTTGCCGCCAGAACCAACGAGGTAGCCGACTAAATGTTTGAGCATATTGAGCGAGTCCCAGGAGACGCCATTCTCGGGCTGATCGAAGCTTTCAAAAAAGACACCAATCCACAAAAGGTCGATTTAGGTGTTGGTGTTTACCGCGATACTCAAGGCAATACGCCGGTAATGCGCGCCGTTAAGGAAGCAGAAGCTCGCCTGCTCAAGAATGAAACCACCAAAACGTATATCGGCTCTCACGGTGCTCCAAGCTATGGTGAAGTGGTACTTCCCATGGTATTTGGCACTGAATCATCCGTACTAAAAGCCCACCGTGCCAGTGCCACGCAGTCACCTGGTGGAACTGGTGCCCTGCGGTTGGCCGCTGATTTTGTTGCTTCACAGCTACCGGGCAAGGGCATTTGGGTAAGCGATCCAACGTGGCCAAACCATCACGGTATTTTTACCGCTGCCGGTATTGAGTTACACAAGTACCCTTACGTTGACCCTGACAATCGCCTAGATTTTGATGGCATGCGGGCAGCACTAAAAAATATTCCTGAGGGCGATGTGGTGGTACTGCACGCCTGCTGCCACAACCCAACCGGCTTTGATCTTTCACATGATCAGTGGCAAGAAGTATTAGAGATTGTCCGTGAGCGCAAGCTACTGCCCTTGATCGACTTCGCTTACCAAGGCTTCGGTGAAGGTTTGGATGAAGACGCCTATGGCGTTCGTTTGATGGCTGAAAGCCTCGACGAAGTTATCATTACCAGCTCCTGCTCTAAAAACTTCGGTATCTACTGTGAACGCACCGGCTGTTTGATTATGGTGGCAAAGGATAGAGAGCAAATGGAAAACGTTCGCTCTCAAGTCGCGATCGTTGCTCGGGAGAATTACTCCAACCCACCGGCACACGGTGGCGCAATTGTAAGCGAGATCCTGCACGACGCCGAGCTAACCGCGTTATGGCGTGAAGAACTCACCGAAATGCGCGACCGCATCAACACCTTACGTCGTGATTTCGTTGAGGCATTGAAGCCCTATGGTTTGGACCAGAAGTATGCCTGCGTTGCTGAGCAGCGCGGTATGTTCTCCTATACAGGCCTCACACCCACTCAGGTTGATCGCCTGCGCGATGAGTTTGGCATTTACATGGTGCGCTCTGGGCGTGCCAACGTAGCAGGATTCTCCCAAGAGAACCTTCCTTACCTTGCCAAAGCGATTGCCGCCGTTAACGACTGATAAACGCATAAGCGCACGACTAACGCCCAGGCCTGCCTGGGCGTTTTTGTGTGTTGAGCGCTTGACCGATCAGTCAACTATTCGGCACACTCAGCTCTGCCTTGTATACAACACACCATAATCAAGAGGCCTATCATGGCGGCTGCCAGCACTCACTACCCCTGGTACAAAAAAGAAGATACCGACGCGTTTTTCGCACTGTTTCAGAACAATATTGCCAACTTTGTGATTATCGCGATTACCATGCTGGGCATGGGTTTTCCCTCATCCATTGTTTATGGGCAGGTGTTGCCAGGTGCCGCAGTCGCCGTGATGGTGGGCAACTTCTATTATGCCTGGAGTGCGGCAAGACTCGCGAGGAAAGAGAATCGTGCTGACGTAACAGCGCTCTCTTACGGCATTTCCACACCGGTGATGTTCGTATTTCTATTCGGTGTACTGCTACCCGCAAAACAACTTACCGGGGATGCCGAACTGGCCTGGAAGGTGGCCGTTGCGGCCTGCTTTATCAGCGGGGCGATTGAAGCGCTAATTAGCGTTATTGGACGTTGGGTGCAGCATCACCTCCCCCGCGCCGCTATGCTTGGCGCTGTTGCCGGTGTGGCGCTTACCTTCATTGCCGGTGAAATGCTGTTTAAAACGTTGGAAATGCCGATTATCGGCCTATTGGTCTTGGCGATCATTATTGTTGGCTTAGTAGCAAGAGTCAGCATGCCGTTTAAACTGCCCACCTCGCTATTCGCCATTATCGTAGGTACTGCGATGGCCTATTTAATTGGCGACGCTGGTACCGAACGCTTTAGCGATGCGTTTACCCACTTGGGCTTTTATCCGCTACTGCCGAATCTCGCCTGGTTTGAAGGTTTAGGGCTACTACTGACCAGCATGCTTGCAGTGCTGACGGTAGTGCTACCCATCACACTTTATAACGCCATTGAAACGATGAACAATGTCGAGGCAATGGAAGCCGCTGGCGACAAATATGATGTGCGAGAGTGTCAAGCGGTAGACGGCGCAGGCACCATGATCGGCGCGCTATTTGGCGGTGTTTTCCCTACTACTGTTTATATAGCCACCGTGGGCGCGAAATGGATGGGCGCGGGGCGAGGATATAGCCTGCTTAACGGCGCCGTGTATGCAATCGCTACCATGTTCGGCTTAATTGCCGCCCTGGCAGCGATTATTCCCGTATCCGTCGTGGCGCCCATTTTAGTCTTTGTGGGCATGTCGATGATTGCTACCGCGTTCCAGGCCAACGACACCCGTTACTACCCCGCGGTCGCTTTGGCCATGCTGCCCTACTTCGCCAACTACGTGATGACGCGCTTCAATCGTGGCGCCGGCGACGTAGTCACCGATATCTCCAGCGCCATTGTCGTGATGGGCCAAGGCGCGATGTTTATGGCGATTCTACTCGGCGCTATGACAGTCTCGGTAATTGATCACCAATTCAGACGCGCTGCCGTTTTCGCCGCGATTGCCGCTGGCTTCTCGTTTGTCGGCCTGATGCACGCTCCAGAGCTTTCATTCAACGCTGCCCCGGAGTTCGTCATGGGTTATCTAGGCATGGCGCTGCTGTTTATGTATTTCTCTTTCCAGGAAGCGGCACGTAAACGTTAATTGACGAATCCCGCCTGCCGATGCGGGCGGGATAAAATACGCTTCATCACTTGCCAAGCCATCAAGCCTGCCAATAGGTTACCTACTGCCGCACCGGCAGCCAACCCCCACCAACCGAAGAACTGCGAGCCCAGCCATAGGCAGGGTAAGTAGCAAATAAACAGCCGTGCGCTTGATAACAGCATAGCGCGGAGTGGCCAGCCCAAAGCATTGCCCGCGGAAACCACCAACATACACACCCCAAGCGCTGCGTAGCTTGGCAGTAGAAAACGAATCAGTAAGGTTAGCTCACTTTGCACATCGGGGTTACCGGCTAACGCCATGGCGAGCCACGGTGCCCCCAGCGCCAACAGCGCGCCAAGGCTTAACTGCCACACTAGCGCCACTTTAATCGCCAAACGCATAAGCTGCTGTATCTGGCCCCAGTCACCGGCGCCATAACAACGCCCCAGCCACGGCGGCAGCGACATCGTCATGGCTAAAATAACCATTAACGAGAGCGTTTCTAAACGGCTTGCCAAGCCCCAGGCCGCCACTTGAGTGTCACCAAGCCCTGCTACTACAGAGATAGCCAGCATAGCCGCCAAAGGAGGCATAAGCTGGCTCACCATCGCTGGTGCCGCGATCCCCGTAAAGGGCCGCCAGGAACGCTGTGCCTCTTGCCAAAGGTCATGCTGGGTTGCCCACTGGCGGCGTAATAATTTGCGGCTAGTCACCAGCAAACCAACCGAGAAAGCGATAGCGGTTGCCCATGCAGCCCCTGGTAAGCCCCCCCCTTCCCAAGGCCCTACACCAAAAATCAGCAATGGATCTAATACCAGGTTAATAATGCTGCTGAGTACCATCATCTTGCCCGGTAAACGGGTATCACCATGGGCGCGGAATACACTATACATAAAATAGAGCAGCGCCCCGAGCCAAGCGGAGAACAGCTGTGGCCCCCAGTAAACACGAATATAGGAAAGCGTCGTTTCATCGGCTCCCAATAGTCGAAAAATAGGCACATGAAATAGCCATAAAGCGACCGCTAATAGCCCGATCACCCCACCGCCAGCCATCAGCACTAAGCTATTCAATCGCTTGGCCCGCGCCTCTTCCCCAGCGCCTAATGCGCGAGAAATTAGCGCGGCAATGGCTATCCCCATCCCGACCTGAATACCGATGATTAAAAACGATAGCGGGAAAGTAAATGACTGCGCCGCCAACGGCGCGGTACCCAAACGAGCAATAAATGCGCTATCAACAAGTTGAAAACCCAATAGTGCCAATACACCGATGGCCATTGGCCAGGTTTGGCGCCATAGGGTTATCGCCAACTCGCGCTGCTGCATAACAATTGCCAACTAAGCTCTCCTTTTTATCCGGCCATAACGCAAAAACGCCACCACCCCTAATGGGATGATGGCGCTTGATCAAACATACCGTTTACTGACGAATACCTTCAAACGTCACATACAGCTCAAGCTCATGCATGGCTTCCGGGAAGTCACTCATATCAATGCCGTAATCGCTCAGCGTTAAGGTAGTGCTACCTTCAAAGCCAGCGCGGTAGTTGCCCCAGGGGTCATCGCCTTCACCCATCAACTTAACCGGCATTTCAATTTCTTGGGTTTCGCCGTGCAGAGTCAAGTCGCCCGTGATCACGCCTTCGTCATCGCCAGTGGACTCAAAACCCGTCGAGGTAAACGTGGCCGTTGGGTACTCGCTGGCATTTAGGAAGTCGTCGCTCAAAATATGACGATCACGTTCAGCATGATTACTGTTCAGGCTGCTTACCTGAACTTCAAGCTCAACGGATGAAGCATCAAGGTCTTCAGGGTCGTAAGAGAACTGACCATCAAACTCTTCGAAGCTACCCAGAATGTAAGAGTAACCCAAGTGATTAATTTTGAATTGAATAAACGCGTGCTGACCTTCGATATCAATCTGATAATCATCCGCCTGCGCCTGGCTCAAGGGTACTAGTGCTACCGCGGCGATAGCAGATGCAAATGCTGTCTTCTTGAACATATTAAATCGCTCCTTGCTTTACTTAATTGGCACTACGAGTAGGCAATGATCACCCTCGCAGTGTATTGAAAATGTGCAAATCAATTCTTTGTAGTGAAGCGGCTACCGTACCACTTTATGATCGCTACGCTTGCTGAGCACAGGATTCAACATACGCACTAACGTTTTATGACCATCTAACCAATGGTGCTTAATCGCGGCAAGCGCATGCCCTGCGGCTAAGATCATCAATGCCAAAGCGGTGTACCAATGAATATCACCTGCCAAACTGGCCTGATTGGGTAACCCATGCAGCAGTGCAGGCACTTCAAACCAACCAAACACACTGATACCTCGCCCATTAGCGGTAGAGATCAAATAGCCACTAATCATTACCACCAATACAAGCACATAGAGTCCAATATGACCCAGGTGAGCTGCGATAGTTTCTAATCGGCTACCCTCAGCTTTCGGTGTCGGCTGAACGAGACGCCATATCAAACGCGCCAACGTGGCAAACAGCAGTAATAGTCCAATTGAGCGATGTATCCAGGGGCCTTGATTATACCAGGGGTCATAATAGCCTAGCCCGGTCATCCACCACCCCAGTGCGAACAGACCAATAATGGTCAGCGCGCTGAGCCAGTGAAATAGTATGCTGACCAATCCCCATCCACTGCGACTATTGCGCCACATCACTGTCTTCCTTATCCGACCATCCTTATCCATCGCTATCTATTAGCGAAACGTTGATAGCCAAAATCATATCGCGTAATGGCAATGGTAACCGCTGAAAAAAGCAGAATGCACCATTCGTAAAAACCACTGCTTGTAACATGCTTATAAAAAAACCGGCCAACGACGTGGCCGGTTTTACTAAGCAAGTCGTGCTAACGCGCTACTAATCCATCAAGTCCGCGGGCTAAATCACGCTGAATATCTTTCTGGCTCTCTAACCCTACCGCAACACGGATTAACCCGGGGGCTATACCAGCAGCGGCCTTTTGATCATCAGAGAGTCGACCATGAGTCGTGGTCGCAGGGTGGGTAATGGTGGTTTTAACATCGCCAAGATTACCGGTAATCGATAGCATACGGGTCGCGTCAATCACTTGCCACGCCGCCTCTTGCCCACCCTTCACTTCAAATCCCAGTACCGCACCAAAGCCTTTTTGCTGGCGTTTCGCCAAGGCGTGCTGAGGATGGCTCTCCAGACCACTGTAATAGACCTGGGCAACGGCCGGGTGCGCATGCAGCCAACGCGCCAGCGTCAGGGCATTTTCGCAGTGCGCCTTCATACGCAGCGACAGGGTTTCTAAACCCTTGGTAAAAATCCACGCGTTGAAGGGGCTTAGACAAGGGCCGCAGGTACGCACCACGCCAAACACTTCTTCAAGTAGCGTGTGGCTACCGACGACCGCCCCACCAATAGCACGGCCCTGGCCATCTAAATACTTGGTCGCCGAGTGAATGACCAAATCAGCGCCCAGTGCCAGCGGCTGCTGAAGCGCAGGGGTAAGAAAGCAGTTATCAATCGCCAATAGTGCGTCATGGCGTTTTGCTAACGCTGCTAGCGCTGGGATATCGGCAATTTCAGACAGCGGATTTGACGGCGTTTCAGCAAACAGTAAGCGCGTTTTTGGCGTGATCGCCGCTTCCCAGGCAGACACATTGGAAAGCTCGACATAGCGCGTAGTAATACCAAATTTGCCTAGGTACTTGTCGAATAGGCTAACCGTGGAGCCGAACAGCGAACGAGAGGCCACAATTTCATCACCCGCCGAAAGCAGCGCTAGCGCAGTCGATAAAATAGCCGACATTCCCGAGCTGGTCGCGACACAACGCTCGCCCCCTTCAAGCGCCGCCAAGCGTCGCTCAAAGGTATGTACCGTAGGATTGGTAAAGCGTGAGTAGACATTGCCAGGCTCTTGCCCACCGAATTTACGCGCCGCTTCAGCGGCGCTTTCGTAGACAAAGCTTGAGGTAGGAAAAATAGGCTCAGAGTGCTCCTGCTCGAAAGTACGCTGATGCCCTGCACGAATCGCCAGTGTCTCTAATGACCACTCATCCTGGTACTTGTCTTCCTGGTGCTTGTCATCATGCATAACGCTTAGCTCCTAATCGTCCAGGTCATCATCCTGATTATGCATATCGACCAAGGCATGGTCACCGGCACTCTGATCCTTGGCGGAATCGTTACGGCTGGCTTCCAAAGCGGCCAAGTAGGCGTCGTCAATGTCACCAGTCACGTAGTTACCGTCAAACACCGAGCAATCAAACTCTTCCATTTCTGGATTCACTTCTCGGCAGGCCGCCTTCAGATCTTCCAGGTTTTGATAGAAGATACGGTCAGCGCCAATCAGGTCACCCACTTCCTGCTCGGTACGGCCATGGGCAATTAATTCTGATGCAGCGGGCATGTCGATGCCATACACGTTAGGGAAACGCACCGGTGGCGCCGCTGAAGCAAAATAGACTTTACGCGCACCTGCATCACGGGCCATCTGAATAATCTGCTTACAGGTCGTACCGCGAACAATGGAATCATCCACGAGCAGCACGTTTTTACCCTTAAACTCAACATCAATGGCATTGAGCTTTTGGCGTACCGATTTTTTACGCTGGGTCTGCCCTGGCATAATAAAGGTGCGGCCAATATAGCGGTTCTTCATAAACCCTTCGCGATAGGTCACCCCAAGGTGCTGCGCCATCTCAAGGGCTGAAGTCCGCGACGTATCTGGAATCGGAATAACCACATCGATATCGTGATCCGGCCACTCATTTAAGATTCGGTCGCCCAATTTGCGCCCCATCTGCATACGGGTGCCGTAAACGTAGGCACCGTCCAACAGCGAATCAGGACGTGCCAAATAGACATGCTCAAAAATACACGAACGAAGCTGCGGGCGATCAGCACACACCTGGGTGTGTATATTGCCTTCGATATCGACAAAAATAGCTTCACCAGGCGAGAGATCACGCTCAAGCTCGAAGCCGCCCACATCCAGCGCGACGGATTCTGATGCAATCATCACCGCCTGCCCGTTCTCTTCTTCACGGGTGCCAAACACCACAGGACGAATACCGAAGGGGTCGCGGAAAGCCACCATGCCAAAACCGTTAATAATAGCGACGGCCGCATAGCCACCCTTACAGCGACGATGCACACGGCGCACGGCGTCAAAAATATCTTCCGCTTCCAGGTGCAGCCCTTGCTTGCCCAGCTCATGGGCAAACACGTTGAGCAGCACTTCAGAATCGGAACTGGTATTGATGTGACGCAAATCGGTGGAAAACAGCTCCTGCTTCAACTGTTCTGAGTTGGTCAGGTTGCCGTTATGCGCCAGCGCAATACCGTAGGGAGAGTTAACGTAAAAGGGCTGAGACTCAGCTTCACTGGATGAACCTGCCGTAGGGTAACGGACGTGACCAATACCCAGGTTACCTTTTAAGCGAGCCATATGACGGGTGTGAAAGACATCGCGCACTAAGCCATTACTCTTGCGCAGTAGGAAGCGTCCTTCGCTCCATGTCATCATGCCGGCAGCGTCCTGGCCACGATGCTGAAGTACGGTCAGAGCATCATAGATTCCCTGATTTACCGCCTGCTTGCCCAGAAGGCCTACTATACCGCACATTCACGTTACCTCGCTTAATGCCCTGGCTTACCTAAGTCACTTACCTAAGCAAGCCCGTACGTTCGTAGAATGGTGTGTTCAACAGGCCAACACCTGTTGGTGTAACTTAGTACTTTTAACCCGACCTTTAAGCCCCCTCGCGGGGACGAAGTTCGGGTAAAGAAATATCGCGCAAGGATGCCGGCGCATCAGGCAGCTCTCGATCCCATTGATCTAGCTGGCTAACCGCCCAATCGCGTAGTTGAATAAAGGTGGGTCGCAGTTCAGCTTCTTGCCACGCCTGTAGCTCAGACAAAGGCGTGAGCGTAATCAGCACGGTAGCAATGAGCAGTATGACCGCACCGCGCGCAACGCCAAAAGCGGCCCCCGCGACGCGATTTAAAAGCCCCATACCAACCCACTCAACCGCTGCATGTACCAAGCGAATAACAATGCCGCACAGCAAGATCACCGCGAAAATAACCAGCACAAACGCCAACACTAACCGGGCGTCAGAGCTTTCAATAAATCCGCTCATCAATTCAGCGACCGGTTCTGCAATAACCCGGGCCACCATGAGTGCAACGACCCAAGCAGCTAAACCCAATGCTTCGCGAACGAATCCTCGTACAAAACCGGCCAGCATAGATAACGCCAGCACGGCTAAAAAAACTGCATCAATCCAGGTTAACGCCATCGTTTAGTCTCTTACCCGCACGAGAAGACCTTGCACATTGGCTCGCTCTTTAATGGATGTCATGGCAGCCTCGCCATCTTCAGAGGTGGCATAAGGCCCCACAAACACCGTGGTCATATTGTTATCACGCTGACGCTGATACACAGTAAAGCCCTCGCCAGAAAGCTGCTCACTCAACCGACCGGCGTTGGACGCGTCGCCAAAGCTACCCACTTGCACCGCCCATTCACCCTGAGCGCTAGAAGGACTTGGTGAACTTGGTGCAGAGCCACTTGAGCCGCTTCCACTGCTCGCAGTGCCACTGCTGGTATTATTGGCTGCCACCAAATCCGCGATTGGGTCACTAGTAGGCGTTGCAGGCTCATCAGGTTCGCTCGAACCAGCGGCTTCGGCAGTCGTGGGCGGTTCGCGGGAAGTATCTATTTGATCGGTTTGTGGCAGCCGCGGCGTGGCCTCAATCGCATCAAGGCTCTCTTCCCCATCATCGCTCGGCGTTGATGACAAAATGGGATCATTAATAGAGGCGGGCCGTTCAGGCGCAGGAACGTCACGGCGCTCCACCGCCACCGGCTGCTCTATAATAAAGCTCGGCTGCGGGCGCTCTTCCCGTGGCGCGGGATCGCTCATCAGCCATGGCACAAAAATCGCCAGTAGCGCGAGCAGAATGACAATACCGCTAATGCGTTCCGTTTTACCGTATTTCATTTCCGTCTCCATCAAGCGAAGCAACGCCTGTTGGCAGTGGCCGAGCTAACAGTGCCGCTACTGTAAAGAACGACCCGGTTGCCAAGACACGATCATTAGGCGTTAACACGTTAGCTAACCAGTCAACACCTTCTTCTGGTGTATCGGCACAAACGTGAACCCGCCCTCCCTGAGCAATAATACGTTGAGACAACTCCTTCGCCTGGCAGCCTCGTTCACCAGGCAACGTTACACAAATCCAATCGTCTATGCGTGATGCTAATGCTTTTATAACACCTTCCATATCTTTATCGTTCAACATACCGATCAGACACCACTGCCGACCGCCTGTCGGCGGTGAAGGCAAATGTTTTGCGACATATTCAGCGGCATGGGGGTTATGGCCAACATCCAAGCACCATGGGCCAATCCACTGTAAGCGCCCCGCTAACTGAACGGTACTCAACGCTTTCAAAACAGCCGTTTTTTCTAACGCCAACCCAGTCAGCGCAAGCGCCTGTAAGGCAGTCGCGGCATTATCAATAGGCAGCCCAGGATCAGGCAGCCCCTTAATTTCGATACGGCTACCATCGGCCTGCTGCCCCTGCCAACACCATTCGGCTGACGCTGCAGACGATGAAAAATGCTGAAAGTGCTTACCTAATACAAAGGCAGGTGCCGAAAGAGCTTCCGCACATTCAGCGACGCTATCGGGTAACTGTTGACTCCCCATCACCGCGGAACGCCCAGGCCGAAAAATACCGGCTTTTTCACGCCCAATTTGCGCCAGGTCGGTACCTAGAAAATTAGCGTGATCCTGAGCAATAGTGGTAACGATAGCAACGTCTGCATCAATAATATTGACCGCGTCCAGCCTACCGCCAAGCCCTACCTCAAGCACCGCCATATCAAGTTCAGCGCTGGCCAAACACCACAGCCCACACAGCGTGCCTGCTTCAAAATAAGTCAGGCTAACTTCAGGCTCCTGCAAGCGCGCGCGCTCAACCTGTTCAAACCCCTGCACGAGCAGTTGATCGTCGGCTTCAAGGCCGTCAATTTTGACACGCTCGTTATAGCGTAACAAATGGGGAGAGGTATAAGTGCCCACTCGCTGACCATGCGCGCGGGCAATGCTATCGATCATGGCAAGGGTTGAGCCCTTGCCATTAGTGCCCGCCACGGTAATAACACAAGGGGCGATGGGGCCGTTAAGCAGCCCCATTCGATTGGCTACTTGTGAAACGCGCTCCAGCCCCATGTCGATCCCGACCGGATGCAACGTTTCCAAGTGCAGGAGCCACTGTTGCAAAGAGTAGCTCGGCAAAGAGTGCGGCGGCAGAGAGTGTGGTTCCAAAGTCTCAGGCATTGCGCGAATGGTCGTCACTCTTAGCGGTAGTGGTGTCACTCTGTGACGTTTCTGCCTTATGCAACGTTGTTTCTGCTGCGTCTGCCAATGCAGCCTCTTCAACGATAGGCTCAGCAACATCTGCTTCCACAACGTCCAGCGAACTATCAAGCACAGCATCGTGATGCGTTAGCTTGCGCAAAATGCTGCCAACTCGCGCACGCATTTCATGACGGTGCACAATCATGTCGACAGTGCCATGCTCAAGCAGAAACTCACTGCGCTGAAACCCTTCAGGTAAGGTTTCACGCACGGTCTGCTCAATGACCCTAGGGCCAGCGAAACCAATCAAGGCATTGGGTTCGGCGATATTCAAATCACCCAGCATGGCCAGCGACGCTGAAACACCACCAAACACCGGGTCTGTTAGCACCGAAATATACGGCACTCCTTCTTGTTTAAGCTTCTCAAGCGCGGCTGATGTTTTAGCCATCTGCATCAGCGAGAAAAGCGCCTCCTGCATGCGCGCGCCACCAGAGGCAGCAAAACACACCAGCGGAATGTTCTCTTCCAGCGCTAAGGTCGCTGCGCGAACGAATTTCTCGCCTACCACCGCGCCCATTGAGCCGCCCATAAAAGTGAACTCAAAGGCAACCGCCACCACCGGTAAACCATCCAACTCGCCGCGCATGGCTACCAGCGCATCTTTCTCGCCGGTATCTTTTTGCGCCGCAGTCAGGCGGTCTTTGTATTTCTTGGAGTCACGAAACTTTAATCGATCATTGGGTTCGATTTCCGCTGCGATCTCTTCGCGCCCTGTTTTATCCAAGAACCAGTCCAAGCGTTTACGCGCCGTTAAGCGCAGATGGTGATCGCACTTAGGGCAGACGCTATTGTGCTTCTCTAACTCAGGAAGGTAGAGAACCGCTTCGCACTTGGGACATTTACGCCAGAGGCCGTCGGGCACACTGGCGCGACGGTCTTTACGCTGGATACGACCCATTGAGGGCACGATCTTGTCTAACCAGCTCATATCAAAAAGGCTTCCGTTTTACGTCAACGCCTGGCAAAACCAAGCTTGATGAGTGTCGTCAATCTATTCAGTATAGGCGATACAGCATTCCGCTTTAGGCATCCATCGCCGTACGCATTTCTGCTAATACACTTTTCAATTGGCCCGCGATGGTTTCCGGTGCTTCTACGCTCTCTGCTATGCGGTTGACCAGAGCACTGCCCACAATCACGCCATCGGCAACTTTGGCCACTTCTGCGGCGGCCGCACCGTCGCGAATGCCGAAACCAACACAGAGCGGCAAATCAGTCATTCCACGCAGCGGTGCCAAATGTTCGGCCACATCGTCAGCGTTTAAGGTGGCAGCTCCGGTAACGCCTTTCAGCGATACGTAATAGAGGTAGCCCTCACCGTGGGCGCATATTGTAGCGGCACGCTCATTAGAAGTGGTAGGCGCAACGAGAAAAATCGCGGCTAAATCACGCGATTTTAGCAGCGGCCCAATCTCGTCGGCCTCTTCAGGCGGCATATCAACAATTAACACACCATCAACACCAACACTGGCTGCTTGATCGGCAAAGTTCTCGTAGCCAATCCGCTCAATCGGATTTAAGTAACCCATCAATACAACAGGGGTGGTGGCATCGGTTTGGCGAAACTCTTTGACCATCTGTATGAGGTCAACCAGCCGTGTGCCCTGCTTTAATGCACGCTCACAGGCTTTTTGAATGACCGGACCATCCGCCATAGGATCAGAAAACGGCACACCAAGTTCAATTATGTCGGCACCAGCTTCCACCAATGCATGCATAAAGCCTACCGTATACTGCGGCGCGGGATCCCCTGCGGTGATATAGGGAATTAAAGCCTTACGGCCCTGCTGTTTAAGTTCCTGAAAACGCTGATCAATACGATTCATTGCCTGCCCTTAAAATTCTATGCCGTCAATCTTGGCCACGGTCATGATGTCTTTATCACCACGTCCGGAAAGGTTGACCACAATGTGCTGGTCTGTCCGCATAGTGGGCGCTAATACTTTGGCATGGGCCAGTGCGTGCGCCGACTCAAGGGCGGGCATAATACCTTCCATTCGGGTCAACTCACGGAAAGCGTCTAGCACTTCTTTATCATTAGCCGTCACGTACTCGACCCGCCCTACATCTTTCCAAAGCGCATGCTCAGGGCCTACGCCAGGATAGTCCAGGCCAGCCGAAATGGAGTGAGTATCAGACACCTGCCCCGCCTCATCGGACATCAAATACGTACGGTTACCGTGTAATACTCCTCGCGGCGCATTAGACGCCAGCGGTGCTGCATGGCGCCCTGTTTCCACGCCATCGCCACCGGCTTCAACGCCGTACATGGCAACATCGTCATCTTCAACAAACGGATAGAACAGACCCAGGGCATTAGAACCACCGCCCACACAGGCAATCAACGCATCCGGTAGACGGCCGATCTGTTCCAGCGATTGACGGCGCGCTTCACGCCCCACTACGGCGTTGAAATCACGCACTAGCAGCGGATAAGGATGCGGGCCTGCCACCGTGCCAATGATATAGAAGGTGTTATCAACGTTGGTTACCCAGTCGCGCAGTGCTTCGTTCATGGCATCTTTAAGGGTACGCGTACCGGACTCAACAGGAATAACCCGGGCTCCCAGCAGCCGCATGCGGTAAACGTTCAGCTTCTGGCGCTGAACATCTTCTGCCCCCATATAAACATCGCACTCAAGCCCCAAGCGGGCGGCGACAGTGGCTGAAGCAACACCATGCTGGCCCGCACCGGTTTCAGCAATAATCCGCGGCTTGCCGGTTTTTTTTGCCAGCAACGCCTGACCAATGGTGTTATTTACCTTATGGGCACCCGTGTGATTCAGGTCTTCCCGCTTTAACCAAATCTGCGCGCCACCCATGCTCTCCGACCAACGCTTAGCGTGATAAAGCGGTGAAGGTCTACCCACATAGTGAGCAAGGTCATAGTCAAACTCGGCTTGAAAGTCGGGGTCATCACGTAAGCTGAAATAGGTTTTTTCCAACTCTTCCAACGCAAAGCTGAGAGTTTCTGACACAAACCGGCCACCGTAGGGGCCAAAATGACCACGCGCATCCGGCATTCGGGTCAGGTCGCTGAACTTGGTTTTCGAGGAAGTTTTCGAATGAGTTCCAGAAACAGTCACAGTGATACCTCACTAGATCGCCAGCACAGGCAAACATTTAATGAACTTAATAAAGCGCAGCTCGATAAATATAAACAGCTACGCCATGTAATTTAACGGGCGTCGGCGAGGGCCACTTGATGTACAAAATGCGCCATCTTGCCAGCATCTTTACAGCCGGGTGAGGCTTCAATTCCGCCTGACACATCAACCGCATAGGGGGCCACTTGGCGCACAGCCTCTGCAATATTATCAACGGTCAACCCACCTGCCAGGATAACAGGTTTTGTAAGATCTGCGGGGATTCTCGACCAATCAAAGGTCTCTCCCGTGCCGCCTGGTGTGCCTGGACGATAGGCATCTAACAGCAGCGCCTGAGCCTGATGATAGCGCTGGGCTTCATGGGCTAAATCTATCTCATCGCGCATTCGCAACGCCTTCATCCACGGTAGCGAATACTGCTGGCACGCTGAAGGCGTTTCATTACCATGGAACTGAAGCATATCCAGATAGGGCAAGCAGCGTTCAATAAGCTCAGCGGGCTGATCAACAAATAGCCCCACCCTTGTCACAAATGCAGGCACACGGGCGGATAGCGCTGCCAGCTGTTCGATGTCCACACTACGAGCACTTTTCGGCCACATAACGAAACCTAACGCGTCCACACCTAAGGCGACGGCACGGTCAATATCGTCAGCCCGAGTAAAACCACAAAACTTGATTCGTGTACGACGTTGCTCACTCATAGCGATGCATCCTGTGCTGGGTTAGCGTACATCTCACTCAATGCGCGGGTACGGCGATAAGCGACACGAGGCGTATCGGGAAGCTCACGCTCGCCCGTCCACTCACCCGTAAACGAAAGTAGCTGCGGCCCTAACGGCTCTTTTGGCAAATCAAAACGCTCATCGTAAATTGAATCGACAAAATGCAGCCCAAAAGCAGGTGCTGTCACATCGCCTTTACGGCGGTTTTTAAGTGCCAGTAACTCCCCGATATACGCTTCACTTTGCGCACCGCGCCCAACGCTGACCAGCGCGCCAGCAATGTTGCGAATCATATGATGCAGAAAGGCGTTACCTTGAATATCAATGACCACTAACTGGCCGTAGCGTTTCACATCAACAAAGTGCAGGTGTCGCCAAGGCGTTTTGGATTGACAGCCTGCGGCACGAAAACTGGAAAAATCGTGCTCGCCAACTAACGCTTGGGCGGCCCGATGCATGGCATCGGCGTCCAGAGGGTCACGGCACCAAGTGGTATTGGCACGCTCCAACACTGGGCGACTTACTTGATTCAAAAACACATAGCGGTAACGGCGGCCCAGCGCGCATAAGCGGGAATGAAAGTCATCGCCCACTGGCTTCACCCAGCGAACGGCAATATCTCTTGGCAAGTGCGTGTTGGCACCAAATATCCAGGCTTTTTCTGACCGCTTCGCAGACGGGTCAAAATGTACAATTTGCCGCGTTGCGTGCACACCAGAGTCAGTGCGACCGCTCGCGTGAACCCTGATAGGCTCATTGGCCACCTTGCCCAGGGCATCTTCAAGTGATGCCTGCACAGAAGCGGCGTGCTTCAAGCGCTGAAAGCCGCAGTAATGGGAACCGTCGTACTCAATGCCCATGGCTAAGCGCCCGGTTAGCGGTATTTTCTCATCGAAGGGATAGAACAGCGTCATCAAGCCACATCATTTTGAAGATTTTGGAGGATCGCTATTATCCCGGCCTCGCGGCTTGAATGCTACCTCTTCAATCTCCCACTCCTCTTCAATGGGCCGACGCGGCTTTCTCACCGGCTCCTCTGGTAGCGCTCGCTTCTCAGGTGCAAACTCCACCGTTGGTTGCATAGGCGTTTCGGCACGTGGGGACTCTTCGCTTTTTGAAGAGCTCGTTAAGGCAGGCGGGTGATAATCGATAAAACGACTATCTGCCGTCGCTGTCAGGGTAGCACTTGGCGCTATAGCCTCTTCGCTTTCAGTTGGGGGGCTCGTCGACTGAGAGATAGCATCGAGTAATTGGCGCATGGGTTGGGAGTTAGCCGGGGGCGATAGTGATACGCCATCAGCATCACCAACATCGACAGCATGCAATCCTAGCCGCCGTTGACGCCCCTGTTCAGCCAACCCTGCCGCTTGGCTCTTCTCAAAGTGAGGCGAATCGTCCACTGCCAGTGTCGCTGCATCAGCATCAACAAACCATGACTCCGCTGCTAACGGGGAATCTTGTAGGCTCTCTGGTTTTTCTATTTCTTGAGGGAATATTTCGTCTACTTTTTTGTCTTCCGCTTCCGTTTCGGACTTAAATTCAGCCGCTTCTGGTAAGGGCTTCTCTGCCACTTCAGAAACCGCCATAGGTTGTACGCTAGGTGAAACGTTAGTGCGAACCACAGACTCAGCAAAAGACTCGGTCTCCCAGGTCTCTTCCCGGCGCTTACGTAGCCATACCAGTAGCCCTATTAGCAGCGCAATAGCGGCGGCTGCTAAGGGCCATTGGTAACGGGCAATTAACCCACTCAAACTCTGACTATCCGCCTCACCGATGCTGGCCGCTAATGGCGTTTGCGTCTGATCTTGTAGCGCTTGTTGCGGGGCAGCCAACGCATCACTTAACGCTTGTGTGAGTGAAGCCACTTCGCCACGAAGGGCATCAAGCTCGGCGCGCATCAGCTCACGCTCTTCAATCACCTGCTGAAGTGTCACTTGACTTAAACGCAATTGCTCAGTTAGTTCAGCACGGGTTAGTGCGTCGGGTTCGTCGCCCTCTTGCGGTGTAATCTCATCCGTTTCGCTAGGCTCGTCTGCGTTTAGTGTTTGAGCAACCTCTATTGAAGCCTCAGAAACAGCGGCTGTCGCAACTTCAGGTAGTGGTACCGCTGGCGAGGAGCCATTGCGGCGTGCCCGCCAGGCTTCATTCATCGCCTGAATAGCAGCAGCAGCCTCGGCACGGGAGCGTGCCAGTACCCGTTGCGTATCAGGTACATCCAGCGTTTGACCTGCGCGCATGCCGTGAATATTGCCCGACGGAAAAACGCTGGGATTAGCTTCCAGCAGCGCCACCATCATTTGCTGGACGCTTACCTCCGCAGGCTTAACACGCTCCGCGACACCCCATAGCGTATCGCCACTGCCTACATAAGCCGTGTTATCTCCCCTGCTATTGGCATTACCACTTCCGCTCGCGCGCGGCGGCGTTGCGGTAGTAGCAGTGGGTTCAGCTAATGAAGATGGACGAGTATCGCTGACGGTAGCAGACACAGCGCTTTGGGCCTGACGTTGCGTATCGTTGCTCCCATAGCCTTGGGGGTCAAACAGCAAGGTAATATCGCTAAACTGTTGGCCACCGGGGAATTCAAGCGTCAGCAGCAGATCAAGCCATGGATCTTGCACGGCCTGACCGGAACTCAAACGTACCTGGCGGCGCCCTTGATGCTCCACCACTTGAGCACGAACGCCCGCCGCCAGCGGGCTCCACTCAAGCCCGGCGGCGGCAAAATCTGTCTGGTCGGCAACGCTGACACGGATATCACTTAACGCATAGTCACTGCTTTCCAGCAAAGGAATGGCAGCTTCCAAAGGCGTATCTAAATACGAGCTGACCGTCGCTTGCCCAAGCCCCACCGCAAAAGCAATAGGACTTACTGCACTCAACGACAGCCATGTAATCCATGTCAGTGTTTTTTTCATTAATGCTCCCTAGCTCCCAACTTACTTTTGCTCTGTCTAACTTTGTGACTATCGACGCCAGCTTATTGTATTACGCCTTTTTTATCATAACCTGACGAAATAGCGGCGTTTTTCACGCCAACGCAAATTAGTTACCCAAAAAAACGGGAAGCTGCTAGCAGCTTCCCGTTTTCGGTTGACCTACCACCACAAATGCTTACTGTTCGCGCAAAATCTTCAGCATGCGCTTAAGCGGTTCGGCAGCGCCCCAAAGCAACTGGTCACCAACGCTAAATGCTGAGAGGTACTCACCACCCATCGCCAGCTTACGCAGACGGCCGACAGGAACTTGCAGCGTGCCGGTAGCAGCGGCTGGCGTTAGGCCCGCAATGGTGGCGTCTTTATCATTGGGGATCAGCTTAACCCACTCATTGTGCTTGGCGATGCGCTCTTCGATTTCATCCAGCGGCACATCATGCTTCAGCTTAATGGTGAAGGCTTGGCTGTGCGAACGCATGGCGCCGATACGCACGCAAAGGCCATCAATGGGAATCGGGTTATTGCCGAGGCCGAGAATCTTGTTGGTCTCAACACTGCCCTTCCACTCTTCACGGCTCTGACCGCTATCCATCTTGGTATCAATCCATGGCAGCAAGCTGCCCGCCAACGGTGCGGCAAAGTTATCCGTCGGGAAGTCGCTGCTGCGCATCGCGGCCGTCACTTTACGGTCGATATCCAAAATCGCGCTGGAAGGATCTTTTAGCTCTTCGCCTACGCTGTCACGCAGTTGGCCCATTTGATTGAGCAGCTCACGCATGTGCTTGGCACCAGAACCAGAAGCCGCTTGATAGGTCATGGAGGTCATCCACTCGACCATATCAGCTTCAAACAGCCCGCCCAGGCCCATTAGCATCAGGCTGACGGTGCAGTTACCGCCCACAAACGTTTTAGCGCCCTTGGCTAGCTGGTCATCAATGACCTTGCGGTTGACCGGATCAAGCACAATGGTTGCTTCATCTTCCATACGCAGGGTGCTGGCGGCATCGATCCAGTAGCCTTTCCAACCTGAACTACGTAGGTCTTTGTAAACCGGCTTGGTGTAATCACCGCCCTGACAGGTGATAACCACATCCAGCGCTTTGAGCGCTTCAATATCAAAAGCATCTTTCAGCGGAGGTACATCTACACCGATATCGGGGCCGGGCTGACCAACCTGGGAGGTGGTGAAAAAAATCGGCTCAATGCCGTTAAAATCACCATCTTCCTGCATGCGCTGCATTAGCACTGAGCCAACCATGCCACGCCATCCCACGAAACCGACTTTCAACATATGAAGTCCTCCTGCAAAGAATGAGTCCTTGTATTATACACACTTCTTTACGGTGATTTTGAAACCAGAGATGGTTAAGGGCTACCCCTGCGACAGGCCTACGGAGGGGGCGCTGTGAACCCATCCCTGGGCGCTACATTTGCCATCCATGGCAAATGACCCCCTCTACGGCCTGCCCCAGGCGCCCTTAACGCAGTCTCATTGCCAATATGTTATTGCTTAGCAAACGCTGCCAACACGGCATCGCCCATGGCATCGGTGCCGATGGTTTGCATCCCTTCGGAAGCAATATCCGCAGTACGTAGGCCGTCATCCAGCACGCTACCCACGGCGGCTTCAATGCGTTCTGCCATGGCAGTTTCATTTAGCGAGTAGCGCAGCATCATGGCCACCGACAGCATCATCGCCAGCGGGTTGGCTACGTTTTGGCCAGCGATATCCGGCGCGCTGCCATGGCATGGCTCGTACATACCCTGGCCGCTCTCGTTCAAGGAGGCAGAAGGCAACATACCAATGGAGCCAGTCAACATCGCGGCGGCATCAGAAAGAATGTCACCAAACATATTACCGGTTACTACCACGTCAAACTGCTTGGGCGCGCGCACCAGCTGCATGGCGGCGTTATCCACGTACATGTGGGAAAGCTCCACGTCCGGGTACTCCGGTGCCAAGCGATCCATCACTTCACGCCACAAAATAGTGACTTCGAGTACGTTAGCTTTATCTACCGAGCAGAGCTTCTTACCACGCTTTTGGGCCATTTCAAAAGCAACGCGACCAATACGCTCAATCTCACTTTCAGAGTAAATGTAGGTGTTAAACCCCACCCGCTCGCCGTTGCGCACTTCAATGCCACGAGGCTGGCCGAAGTAGATCCCGCCGGTAAGCTCACGGACAATCATGATATCCAAGCCCGCTACTAGCTCAGGCTTAAGGCTTGAAGCACTGGCCAACTGCGGGTAAAGCATCGCCGGGCGCAAGTTACCAAACAGACCTAAATTCTTACGCAGGCCCAGCAGGCCTTTTTCAGGCCGTTTGGTTAAGTCTTCGATTTTATCCCACTTAGGGCCACCTACCGCAGCCAGCAAAATCGCGCTGGCAGCTTTGGCTTTATCCAAAGTTTCCGCGGGCAGTGGTTCGCCGTGAACATCGTAGGCAGCCCCACCCACCAGCGCTTCTTCTACTTCAACATCCAAGCCTGCTTCCTGGCAGGCTTTCAACAAACGTGCCGCCTGGGCAGCAATCTCGGGGCCAATACCATCACCCGGTAGCAATAAAACCTTATGAGTCATGCTGAATCCTTAGCACTTATAACTAAATAACTTAGGGTCAACGGCAGACCTCTGCGAGGGCGCTGTGAACCCATCCCTGGGCGCTACTTGCGCCATCCTTGGCGAAAGACCCTCGCGTCGACCTGCCCTTGCCCCAACATAGGGGGAACTGAAAAATACTTACGCTGACTGACGAAACAGCCAGGGGCGAGCAGCTTTATGCTTCTGCTCAAAGGCACGAATGGCGTCTTCATCTTTTAGCGTCAGACCAATATCGTCTAACCCTTCCAGCAGGCAGTGCTTGCGGAACTCATCCACTTCAAACTCAAGAATCTCGCCACTCGGGGTAGTTACCCGCTGGTGCTCTAGATCGACATCTAACTGGTAGCCTTCGTTGGCATTCACTTCAGCAAACAGGCGATCGACCACGTCTTCAGGGAACGTGATCAGCAAAATACCGTTTTTAAACGAGTTATTATAGAAAATATCCGCAAAGCTAGGCGCGATGACGACTTTAAAGCCGAAATCTTCCAGTGCCCAAGGCGCATGCTCACGGGAGCTACCGCAACCAAAGTTGCGCTTGGCGAGCAGCACTTCAGCGCCTTTAAAGCGCGATTGATTTAACACAAAGTCAGGATTGATCGGGCGCTGCGAGCAGTCCTGTCCTGGCTCGCCTTCGTCTAAGTAGCGCAGCTCATCGAACAGGTTAACGCCAAAACCGGTGCGCTTGATCGACTTCAAAAACTGCTTCGGAATAATTAAATCGGTATCGACATTGGCACGATCAAGTGGCGCGACGATGCCTTCAAAACGCGTAAATTTTTTCATGGCTTAGGCCTCCTGAGCGTGAGTGGCGTCGTTGGCAGGCAGCTTGCGAACATCAACAAAGTGACCGGCAATCGCTGCCGCTGCGGCCATCGCCGGGCTTACCAAGTGTGTGCGGCCGCCGTAGCCTTGGCGCCCTTCAAAGTTGCGGTTAGAGGTAGACGCACAGTGTTCACCAGACCCCAACTTATCGGCATTCATTGCCAAACACATTGAGCAGCCTGGCTCACGCCACTCAAAACCTGCTTCAATGAAGATTTTATCCAAGCCTTCCGCTTCTGCTTGGCGCTTCACCAAGCCTGAACCCGGCACCACCATGGCCAATTTGATTGAATCGGCCACTTTATTGCCCTTCGCCACCTTGGCAGCCTCGCGCAAATCTTCAATGCGTGAGTTGGTGCAGGAGCCAATAAAGATTTTATCCAGCTTAATATCAGTAATTTTCTGATTAGCCTGCAGGCCCATATACTCAAGCGCACGTGAGTGGCTGCGCTGCACGGTTTCATCCAACGCGGCTTGTGGGTCAGGCACTTGGCCGGAAATACCAGTGACCATTTCAGGGCTGGTGCCCCAGCTCACCTGCGGTTCAATGTCCTCAGCTTTCAAAACGACCACTTTATCGAAGGCAGCATCTTCATCGGAAACTAATTGACGCCAGTCAGCCACGGCAGCTTCCCACTGCTCAGCCGTTGGGGCGAAGGGGCGCTCGGCCAGGTAATTAATAGTAGTGTCGTCAACCGCGATCAAACCCACTCTCGCGCCTGCTTCGATGGCCATATTGCACACGGTCATGCGGCCTTCCATAGAGAGCGAGGCAATCGCACTACCGGCAAACTCAATGGCGTAACCGGTACCACCGGCTGTGCCGATCTTACCGATAATCGCCAGCACCACATCTTTCGCAGTGACACCCAGGCCCAACTCGCCTTCTACGCGCACCTGCATATTCTTCATCTTCTGCGCCAACAGGCACTGGGTGGCCAGTACGTGCTCAACTTCAGAAGTGCCGATACCGTGTGCCAGGGCACCAAAGGCGCCGTGAGTAGCCGTATGAGAGTCGCCACATACCACAGTCATGCCGGGTAACGTTGCGCCCTGTTCTGGGCCGACCACGTGCACAATGCCCTGACGCGGATCGTTAATTTTGAACTCTTCAATGCCATATTCCAGGCAGTTGTCATCCAGGGTTTGTACCTGAATCAACGACACCGGATCTTTAATGCCGCTATTACCCTCGGCACGCTCTTTAACTGTCGTTGGCACGTTGTGATCAGGAGTGGCCAGGTTGGCATCTAAACGCCACGGCTTACGCTTAGCCAAACGCAGCCCTTCAAATGCCTGGGGCGATGTCACTTCATGAAGCAGCTGGCGATCAATATAGATTAATGCAGTGCCGTCATCGCGCTGCGTTACCAAGTGCTGGTTCCAAAGTTTGTCGTAAAGCGTTTGACCTGACATGTGGCTCTCCTGGGCAGTGCCCTTCTCTTACTAGATGGTCGTGCTAGTTGGTCGTGCTGGCGTCTTCGCGCCAGTGATGCAGTGAGTGTTACGCGGGCTGCACATAAAAGCAATTCATGTTATTCATAGTTTAGATTCCAAATTGGAATACATACTTATTATACCTGCTAGAAAAGCTGGTTTAGGAGCATGTCGATGGATACGCAAAGTTTACAAGCGTTTATGGCCGTGGCCGATACGCAAAGCTTCTCCCGCGCTGCCGAGCAGTTACACCTTACCCAACCGGCGGTCAGCAAACGTATCGCTACCCTGGAATCTCAGGTGGGTACTCGGCTATTTGATCGTATTGGGCGGCGCATTGCGCTAACGGAGGCAGGCAGTGTATTGCTACCCCAGGCACGGCGTATCTTAATGACTGTAGACGATAGCCGCCGCGCGTTGGCTAACCTTTCAGGGCAAGTCGGTGGACGGCTGACCCTGGCGACCAGTCACCATATTGGCCTGCACCGTTTACCGCCACTCTTAAAGCAGTACACCCAGCGCCACCCAGAGGTAGAGCTAGACCTGCATTTTTTGGATTCAGAACAGGCTTATCAAGGGGTATTGGATGGCACACTGGAGATGGCCGTAGTGACATTGGCTCCCCATCCTCACGAGCAGTTGCAGGTGGTTGAGCTATGGCGCGACCGCCTGTGCTTTGCCTGCGCTACTGACCACCCCCTCACCAACCAAGCCACGGCCTCTAAAAGCCTGCTGTCGCTAGCCGACCTGTGCCAATACAACTGCGTGATGCCAGGAGCAAAAACCTTTACTGGGTCACTGATCGCAAAACGGTTTAGCGAAGCGAACCTACAGCTGCCCGTCAGCATGGCGACCAATTATTTAGAAACGCTAAAAATGATGTGTAGCGTAGGATTAGGCTGGAGCCTGCTGCCAGAAAAGATGATCGATAGTGAACTGATCGAACTTAACGTAGACACCCCACCGATTTTCCGTCCGCTAGGGTACTTAGTGCATACCAATCGAACGCTTTCTAATGCAGCGCGCAGAATGATTGAACAGTTAGAGACAGCGTAAGATGCATCAGCCAGCGCTTGCCTAAAGCCAAATGGTTAGCACCATGCCCTCTCGTTTAAAAAATTAATGATGCGTTTTATTTCTGACGCTATGCGCCAGAGCATTGCCTTTTCCTTTAATTAATGAACCATTTCTTAATTTTTTAATAAAAACAAATACTTAAAATCATTGACGCAAGTTGGTTACAAAAAAATATCGGCTTAATTCATAGCGCTGGCATGAATTTTCTCATCTTTTCTAATTATTATTATCCTCAATAATATCATGTTTTGTTCCAGTTTTTACTTTCAGAGACTCCTATATAATAAAAATATACATTTCATTACAAAACTGTCGTCACTTCCTCTCATTGCAGGAATAACACCATGCACAGTCGTCCAAGCTCCCTACTGCCGATTTGCCTCATTGCCTGCTTGACGGCCAGTACGGCCCAGGGGCAAACCACGACCGACGCACAGCGGGAAGCATTCGTTATACAGGCACGCCAAGGGGCGCTTGATAGCGCTATAGAAGGCTTGCAAACGCTCTACCACCAAACAAGAGATGAGCGAGTGCGAGCCGACTTGCTTGCCTTACTGGTTCGCGCCTCTCGACATCAAGAGGCGCTAACCGTTTGTACATGGTGTCAAACCGACGACTATAGCAATTCAGAGCTTGCCAACCTGGGCGGAGCGGCCCGCAGCGCCAGTGAATACCCTAAGGCGCTGGAACTTTTTCGGGCGTTAACCTTCCGCGACCCATCAAATACTGAGGGGTGGCTTGGTCAAGCACTTGTCCATACAGACATGGGTAATTATACCCTCGCAGACATCGCGTTACAGCAATATACCCAAGTGGCCGGCTCAACCACAGCGGGCCTTGAAGCTAGAGGCTATTTAGCGTCACGAACTGCAAACGCCATGCAGGAATTGAACGCTCGCCAGACATTAGTAGAGCAGGATCCAACGAATACCGGCGAGCTGCATGCGCTGTATCGCTTGGCGGTGGGCCTCGGCGCCAGCTCAGCGGCACGCAGCATTATGCAAACTAACCCGGAGGTGTTTACGGCCAGTGACCGCCTATGGTTGACCTACTACGAAGCAGTCACTGATATACGCTTGGGCATCCACACCGACCAACCCCCAAGGGTGCAAAACGGATTGGCACAGCTTGATAGCGTACTGAGGACGCCAGAAGCGCCGCCAGAGCTTATTACCATCGCCGAGTACGATAAGGTGGTAGCACTTGCAGAACTCAGGCGCTTTTCAGAAGCAGAAGCCCTCGCGGTCAGGCTTGAAAACCAGCATGGCCAGCTACCAAGCTATGTTGCGCGTGCTAGAGCCTATGCGCTGAACGGCATGGGACGCCCCGACGAAGCCATCGCGCTCTACCAAAGCCTGATCCGTCAGTCCCCCGAGCAGGCCACCAATCCAGACGACCCATTGAATGAAGGGCTGTTTTACAGCTACACCGACGCAAAACGTTTTCGTGAAGCTGATCAGTTATTGCAAGAGTGGATAGCCAAAGAACCAGAACAACGCTTGGACTTCACCAGAACCCTGCGCATCGAGAACCCCAACTATCAGAAAGTATTGCTGCTCAATGTCCTACTCAGTGCATGGCGCGGCCAGACTAACGAAGCCAGCGAACAGCTAGCTTTATACCAAAGCCAAGCCCCTGGCGACCCTTATCTATGGATGATGAAAGGCGACCTTGAGCGTGTTAGAGGCTGGCCGCGACAAGCTGAAGAGTCCTACCTGCAGGCTGCTCAGTTACTGCCACCAGACCAGCAGGATGCTGCCCGTCACGGCGTATTAATCGCTGAATTACAGCGTGGCAAGTGGCGTGGCACCACCACTGAAATCGCCCGTGAAATTGCCGAGGCCGACCCTAGTGCGACACGCGATGATTTAGCACGGGAGTGGCGTGAACAGCGAGCGCCTCAGCTAAGCAGTTCCTTTGCGCGCAGTGAGGGCGAAGGCAGTGGCACCCAGGCATCGCGCGAATGGCGCTATGAAGTGCTTCTAGAAGGACCACGCAATGATAGCGGTTCTCGCCCTTTCGCCCAGCGCATTGGCCAATATGGGGAGTTTGAAGACGAAAATCTCCACGCGGCTTATAACATCGCTGGCTACGAGTGGAATCTTCATCCTGCTACGGTAACCCTCGCAGCGGGGCATGGTGCTCAGCTCAATCAAGATTTTCTGGCGCTTGCCGAGCTCAAGTACGCTCCTACCGACCACCTGACCACGACGCTAGGCGTTGAAATCAACACCACTGACACGCCCCTTCGTGCGCTGCGCGACGGCATTAACGCCGACCGCTACCGTGCTGAAGTAGCTTATCGTCGTGATGAACGCGGCGCTGGCGCTATCGGGGTGATGGCCACTGACTTCGATGATAGCAACCTTCGTCAATCGGCTTACGGCTACTGGAATCAAACGCTCTATCACCTGGATCGTTGGCAGATCAACGGTGAGTTACAAGCTTCTGCCTCACGCAATGATGATGTTGAAGCCAGCTATTTCAACCCAAGCCGCGATGCCAGCCTAGCAGGTGTTTTGTCCGTTAGTTATGAGATTCCTCTTGATTACCGCCAGTCCTTTATTCAAACCATTTCATTAGGCTCTGGCCGTTACTGGCAAGAGGATTTCGACAGTGAAAACACCTGGTCACTGGGTTATCAGCATAGTTGGGAGCTAGCACCTGACGTTAGCTTCGAGTATGGCATTGCCAGGGAAAGAGCCGTTTATGACGGTGTTCCCGAATACGACAACGTTATTTCAGCCGGCTTTGTATGGAGATTCCTATGACACCCTGGCGCGTCATTGTTATGAGCGTGGTTTTGCTGGTGATTGTTAATATTCAGCAGGCCCAAGCCGCACGCTCAGCTGATGACTATGTGGTCATCAGCTACCACGACATTGTGGACACTACCGTCACGCCTGATCTGCCGATCTATTCGCAGACCATTACCCGTAGTCGGTTAATCGAGCATTTCAACCTTATCTCCGTAGGGGGCTACCACCCGGTTAGCTTGCAACAAATCATCGACGCCAAAGCGGGCGGCCAACCACTGCCAGATAAAGCGGTGTTATTAACCTTCGATGACGGTTATCGAAGCTTTTACGAAATAGTTTTTCCGCTGCTCAAACTGTATGGCTTCCCCGCTGTTCAAGCGGTGGTTGGCAGCTGGCTAGACGTTCCTGCTGGCGGACGAGTGCCTTATGGCAACACTACCCTGCCCCGCGAGCGCTTCCTAAGTTGGGAGCAGGTCAGAACGCTAGATGAATCGCCACTCGTTGAAATCGCCTCTCACTCTTACAACTTGCACTACGGTGTTAGCGGCAACCCAATGGGTAACGAGCAAGCGGCGGCTGTCACCAGCATATGGAACGCACAGAGTGGCTACGAAAGCGAAGCGGCCTACCTTGAACGGATACGCCAGGACATGGCGCAAACTCAACGGCGGTTTCAAGAGCAGGTAGGCCACACCCCTCGGATGATGGTATGGCCCTATGGCGCATATAGCGAAGCAACGTTAGATATCGCCGCTGAATATGGCATGACGTACACGTTCAGCCTATTGAGTGCGCCCAATCAGCTTCGAGACCCCATGCGGGTTATGAATCGCTACCTCATTGACCAGGAAACCAGCCTTCAAACCATCGACGAAATTCTCTCTAACCGTGTGTGGGAAACGGAAGATCTGCGTATTGTCCACGTTGACCTGGACTATGTGTATGACCCTGATCCAATCCAGCAGGAACAAAACCTCGACAAGCTGATTGAACGCATCTATCGCTATGGCGTTAGCACCGTTTACTTACAGGCCTATGCCGACCCCGATGGTGACGGAGTAGCCGATGAACTCTACTTTCCCAATCGCCACTTACCGGTACGAGCCGACCTTTTTAACCGCGTTGCATGGCAGTTAAAGAAACGCGCCAATGTAAAGGTCTACGCGTGGATGCCGGTGCTGTCATTTGATCTTGGTGATGGTCATCGTTATGTGACCGATGTGCGCACCGGTGAAGAGTCCCCCGACCAATACCGTCGCCTCTCACCCTACGTGGAAGATAACCGGCGCATCATTCGGGAAATCTATGAAGATCTTGGCCGCATGACCAAATTCGATGGCCTGCTGTTTCACGATGATGCCTTCTTTACCGACTTTGAAGATGCCAACCCAGAAGCATTAGCTGCCTATCAGAGCGCTGCTTTGCCAAGTGATATCAATACCATCCGCAACGATGACACGATGATGGCGAACTGGGTGCGCTTTAAAACAGCGTATCTCACGGACTTTACCAACGAGCTTGAGCGGGCTGCCAACTACTACCGACAAGCTGATAACAAGCAATTTACCACCTCGCGCAATATCTATGCTGTGACGATCATGAACCCACGTAGCCAACGCTGGTTCTCGCAAAGTCTCGAAAACTTCGCCACTGGTTATGACTATGTCGCGGTCATGGCCATGCCTTACATGGAAGAAGCTGAAAACCCTAATGAATGGCTGCGATCACTTGCTCAACGCTCATTGGCGCAGGTTAGCGCGCGCCAATTAGTCTTCGAGCTACAAACTCAAGACTGGCGTACCCAAACGCCTATCCCCAGCGAAGAAATAGCTCAGTGGGTACGCATACTGCGTGAAGAAGGCATCAAGAACATTGGCTACTATCCAGATGATTTCCACCAAAATCATCCAGATGTGAATGTTATGAGGCCGGTCTTCTCCATCGGACGTCGTTTTAGGGCAGCGCCATGAACATTCTCGATACTCTGGCTATCTTTACCCTCGGCTACCCTAGCTTAATGGCGACGATATGGATCTGCGGCGGCATCTACTTCTACGTTCACTGGGAGCGTAAGCAGCCGTGGCCCGCCACGTTTGAGTGGGGCGAAAACGCCCCAAACGTAACCGTACTACTGCCCTGCTATAACGAAGAGGCCAATGTGGATGAAACCATTCACCACCTGTTCAAGCAGAACTACCCTCATATGAACGTAATTGCCATTAATGATGGCAGCAAGGACAGTACGGCCGCGAAGTTGGACGCGTTGGCGCTAGAATACCCAATGCTAAAAGTGCTGCATCAGTCTAACCAAGGCAAGGCTAGCGCCATGAATCATGGGTTAAGCCACGCCACCGGCGACATTATTGTAGGGATTGATGGCGACGCGATCATGGATTACGACGCCATTAGCTACATGGTCGGCCACTTTATCAGCAGCCCGAAGGTTAGTGGTGTGACAGGCAACCCACGGGTAAGAACGCGCTCTACCGCCATTGGTAAGATTCAAACCGGTGAGTTTTCCGCCATTATCGGGTTGATCAAACGCGCCCAACGCATCTACGGCATGGTGTTTACCATTTCCGGAGTCATCTGTGCCTTTCAGCGTAAAGCACTGGAGGAGATCGGCGGCTGGAACACCGATATGATCACAGAAGATATCGATGTGAGTTGGCGGCTACAACTGGCGGGCGGGCAAGTACGCTATGAACCCCGCGCCATGTGCTGGGTCCTTATGCCTGAAACACTGCGGGGCTTATTCAAGCAGCGACTGCGCTGGGCACAAGGCGGCGGAGAGGTTTTTCTACGCTACTTTTCTCAAACCATTCGCTGGCAAAACCGCCGCTTCTGGCTACTCATGCTGGAGTATATCGTCAGCGTGGTTTGGTGCTACTCCGTTATCGTACTGCTGCTTGCCTGGCTAGCGTCACAATTCCTAACGCCCATGGCTTGGCCCATTACGGCCCGAGTGCTCTCGTACTTTGGGAGCATCTTGATCGCCATCAGCTTCATCCAGTTTACCGTTAGTTTCTATATCGATAGCCGCTACGACAAAGAGATATTCCGCTGTGTGTACTGGAGTATCTGGTACCCCTTCGCTTATTGGATTATCAACATGACCACCGTTGTCATCGCCTTTCCCAGAGCAATAATGCGCAAGAAAGGGAAGCAAGCCACCTGGACCAGCCCAGATCGAGGGGAGCAATTCCATGAACAATAAACTGGTACCCATTATCATCGACAACCCCTGCCAAAAAGGCTGGGGCTACCGAACTCGCGACACCATTATTACCCTTGCCACCCTGGCTTTATGGGTATTAGTAGTCGCAAAAATGTACATGTTCTTTTTCATCGAAGAAGCGATCCTGGAACAGCTGTATAGCTCAATTATGATAAAGATAGTATTGATTGGCTTTGTTGTGACCTTCCTAACGTTCCACCTTTGGGCGGTCTACAACCAGTTTCTCTACACTCGTTACCTAAAGCGCCAGCTACGCACTTTCCAGCCGCCTACGCTCACCATTGAACAAGATACGGATAATGAGATGGAAGACCTAATAGAAAGAGGTCAAATGCACGAGCAGCAAAAAGTAGCAATATCCAATCAAGCAACTAACTAAGCCCCACTGCTGTTCCCTCTATCAAGTCAAAGCAGCCTGATAGAGGGAGCGCTAAAGAATGCACACCACTAGATTCACCGTGGGTGGGCGCTTTAGCGCGCGGTGATAATGACATCCAAAATCACTTGGTACGAACAGCTAAGCGCCCGCCTGAACACCGCGCTGTAGTGCCTGAATCAAGCTCCAAGCCTAAGTCAGGAAATTCACTTCTAACGCTCATGCATCTGGGCATTGGATAGCACAAAAGATGAAGGCTTAGAGCCTGTATCAAAACCCTCATCAATCATCGCCGCCGCAACGCGTGCAGTTGAAATAGGCCTAACCGATTTAGGTAAAAACGACGAAGCAGGAGCAAGCAACGTACTTGCCACCTTTTCGATCAAACGGCCGTCATCGGGTCGCCCCAGCAGCAATGAAGGCCGCGCAAAAAATACACACGGCAAAGCGAGCGCCTGAATATCGCGCTCCACCTCGCCTTTAACGCGATTATAAAAAGCCGCAGAACTAACATTAGCACCGTGCGCAGTTACTACACCCAACTTGCTAACGCCCGCACTCTTGCAAGTGCGCGCGAAGGCCAGCACTAAACCATGATCAATACGTCGAAACGCCTCTTCACTGCCGGCTTGCTTTTTGGTTGTGCCCAGCGCGACAAAGGCAACTGAACCTGACGGAATCAAAGCTGCTGCTTGCTGCTCCAACTGCTCCAACTGCTCAAAATCGACAATGTGGGACTGGATTTTTGAATTGATAGCTTCAGGAAAATAGCCCTGTAGATTTAATTCACGACGGGCGATCAGGATGACGTGAGCCACATCATTACGTTGGGTTAACTGAGTGACTAACTGCGTACCAATAGCCCCCGTTGCGCCTAGCACAATGGCAGTGTTAGACATTAACTCTCCTTTATTAAGGTTATAATCACGGACTAAGCCCAACCTACTCGACTAGTGAACGCCAAGCCTCAGGCCTATGACTGTGAACCCCCATAATCGAAGTGAAAAAGACCGCGCCAAGCCTGTTCGCAAAGGCCTGCACCCGAGGAATCTACACAACCAAGGCTATGACTTCCCTGCCCTGGTAAAAAGCCACCCAGCACTAGCCCCTCATGTGAAACCGAACGCTTATGGCCAACTTTCCATCGATTTCGCAGACCCACTGGCAGTCAAAACCCTCAACGCAGCGTTATTAAACCGATACTACAACATTGTCGATTGGGATATTCCAGAGGGCGCGCTTTGCCCTCCCATCCCCGGCAGAGCCGACTATATCTATTACATGGCGGACTTAATTAGGTTTGGACTTGGACGTGAACAGCCCAACATCAAGCTGCTTGATATAGGCACGGGAGCCAATGGCATCTACCCGCTACTGGCCTGCCAAATTTATGGCTGGCAGTGTGTGGGGAGTGATATTAACCCTCATTCGCTTGAGAACGTCGCCAAGATTATCGCCAATAACCCCACGCTCAAAGACCGCTTCTCGCTGCGCGCACAGCCCGATAAAAACCACATTTTTGAAGGGATCATTCAGCCTGGGGAGTTCTTTGACGTCAGCGTATGCAACCCACCCTTCCATGCCTCGCTTGATGAGGCACTTAAAGGTAGCCAGCGTAAACGCAATAACCTTGCACGTAGCCGCGGTGAACAAAAAGTAAAAACCAAATCGCCTACGCTGAATTTCGGCGGGTTGGGCGCAGAGCTTTGGTGTAAGGGCGGCGAGCAGTTGTTTCTTAAAAAGCTAATCAGAGAAAGCCAAACGTATTCAACTCAATGCCGCTGGTTTAGCAGCCTGGTTTCAAAAGCCGACAATGTGAAGCCTGCCAAGAAGCTGATTGGTAAGCTCGGCGCTGTTGATTGTCGGGAAATAGAGATGCAGCAGGGAAATAAGGTGACGAGGATATTGGCCTGGACATTTATGTGAGCCGCCTCTATTCGATGCCGATGCTCATAAGAACATTGCTTTCAGAGGGAGGTAAGAGAACTTGCCATCTCGTCCAATGTATTGGAAAGCGCTTGGTAGGCCAGCTTGGGTTGATACTGGGCATCATAAATCAGCCCGTTACCATGGTTGTAATAGTCGTACCACTCATTAAGTGACGACCAACGATCGGTGAAGCCCCACATAGTGAACGAGTGTGCACCCTCTTCGATGCACGCTTCCAAGTACTGGGCATACCAATCGGCTACGGCCTTTGAGGTATCGGCATAGTTCTGATACGGGTTAATGTCCAGCTCCGACACCCGTACCTCGATACCCAGCGACTTGAAACGGGCAATGGCCGACTTCAAGTCTGCCTTGGTCACAGACGAAGTATTGCGTGGCCAGGTCGCCTGGTAATCAGCATTCACGTCTTCGTGCATCTGCAAGCCAATGCCATGAATGGGCACGCCGGCGGTTTGCAACTCGACCACCAGGTTGAACAGGAAGTCCTGTTTGTCACCCGCCTCTTCACACCCCCACTCATTAATGAACAGCAGTACGTCCGGATCCACTTCATGAGCTTTACGTAATGCCCGTTCAATGTAGCCACTTCCTAATGCCTGGTACCAGACAGAATCACGTAGCTGATCTGTCCAGCCCAGGAACGGCTCGTTGATCACATCGAATGACACCATGCGCCCCTTATAGCGACCGAACAACCTCTCGATATGCTCGTCGAGGATCTCACCCACCTCAGTTGCCGTGATGGTGCCATCGTTCCAGCCATTCCACAGCCACTGCGGGGTCGCTTCGTTCCAGGCCACCGTGTGGCCATGCACCTCCATGCCATTACGTTCGGCGTAGTCGATCAGCTTATCCGACTCATAAAAGTCGTAGACGCCACGGGCAGGCTGGATGAACTGGAACTTCATGCAGTTCTCAGGGGTGATCTGGTTAAACTCATTGCCTAGAATGGTGCGGTACTGCTCATCGAATACCATCGGGTACGTGGACACCGCGGTACCCACTCGGAACTTACCGGCCTTATCACGCAAGGTGCCCACTGTCTTCGGCATACTACGCACAGGCATCTCTTCCACGCTACCGGTCGTGGTGATCTGGGTGACAAGGAACGTTGCCCCCACGTTCACTTCATCCAGGCTTAGATAAACCACCCCATCGGCAAACAGACACATATCCGACTGACGGGTTACTTCCACACCGTTGGTCAGGAACACCAGCTCGGTGCCCTCCCGCTTGAAGGTGTAAACCACATTGGCACCTACACTGGCAGCAGCATTCCCCGACTCGGTATTGTCAGGGTGATACATTGTCCAGTAACACCAGTCACTGTTGACGATCTGGGCTTTGAAGGTACTCATCGCGGAGTACCACTCATCCTGCACCATCGGGATAACCCCGTGGAACAAGAAGTAGGTGGAGTTGGCCGCGGTCAGCGTAGCGGTGATATTGATCTCAAAGTCACCGGAGACCTGAAAGCGCATTGCCAGGTTGAGCGACGGATTATGGACCGGTGCATCTGTGCTTTCAGGCAACGGCGACAGCTTACGGTCGAGGCCTTCAAACAGCACGCCATTTGATTGCAAAGTGGCACCAGAAAATCCTTCCCACAAATGTAATGGAACATTGGTCACGGGAATCCCTCAAAGAAATGTACCAGTGGGTTTTCACACGCATTAATTGTTGGGTTTGGAGGAACAATTGCTCTTTAAGCGCAGGATGCTGACCACTGCTTGACCTGCCAACACTTAGGCGCCAGTGGTGGTTTTCTATAACGCGAAGCGCACCGGTAGGTTTGACGTCACGAAGCGGAGAAAAAAGTATTCGAGTGACGCACCGGATTAGCTGTTCCCAAGCATGTACGCACGAAGCTGCCGCTCCTCTCGCATAACATAGAGGACAAGAACCCGCATCTCATCCTCACGATAAAAAATGCGACATGGTGGAACAACGACTTCTCTATACACCGAATTAGGGAGTTCTGCAGGCATCCGTCCCGATTGGGGAAAATCTTCCAAGCGCTCGATTTTATCGAAAACCTCTTCTAACAGGCGGCTCGCAGCTCCAGGATTATCTAGAGCAATGTACTCTGCGATTGCGTTTAACTCTTGAAGGGCTGGCTCAGTCCAGATTACTTCAGCCATTTACTCATTTTCTCCCTGGCCTCACTTTGACTGTACGTTCTTCCCTCAAGTACAGCACGCTCTCCCCGTGAGAGCCCCTCAAGTAGCTCAAGCCGACGCTGCATGAATTCGTAATCTTGCACATCAACAAGATAAGCCGATGGCTGGCCATGTTCAGTGATCAGCACCGGCTCTTTAGACAGATGTAGGTCTGCCAAGATTTTTGTGGCTTGGCGTTTAAGGTTTGTAACAAGCTCAACTTTCATGGGCTCATCCCTGATTCAAATTGATAGTGACACTATAGTATCACTATGCAGGTGGAACAATTACAGCTAACGAGGCTGTAGAAAAACCCGATTTCGAGTCGTCTCCACCGCCTCTCGTCCTAATTTACTTACTCAGCCAGTCATCTGGCTGAGTAATCTTAATATCGGCATTTAGCCACTTGAGCGCCCAGCTAAAGCTTGTTTAAGTCGGCCTTTGGCTCTTAGAAAGCAACTTATCCCACTCTAAGCCCTTCAGGACGCGGCTAAGTTACCGTAATTCGCTAACTTCTCAATATTGTGCACCAAGCAGTAGAGCTGCCACTGACCTTGCACCTTTTTCTTACCCCGAAGGCTGAAGCGGTTCAGTCTTTTCGTCGTGCCAATGTTGCCAAAGACGGGTTCCACGACAGACATACGATGGCTGTAAATTTCTTTGCCCTTCGGGCTATCAACTCGGTGTTTCATCCAGTCGGTATAATTGGGTAAGCGTTTGTTCTCGATAATAAAAGACACTTGTCGACCAGCACCCTTGCGATGGTCGGCAGAACTCGGGGTCTGCATGCATCGGTATTTCTTTGGGCAGTGCCGACATTGCAGCAAACGCCCTTCAAAGTGTACCCGGATCTTGCCATTGTCCGTTTCTCGTTGCCCACGATAGGACAGCTTTTCGCCGGTTGGGCAGATACACGTTAGTTCTACCGGATCAAACTGGAACGCGCTGGCTGGCGTCGTCTCTCGCCAGCCTTTATCTGGTAAGTTCTGGTGGCGCTTGCCGTATTTGTCTTTCTGATCGGCGAACTTCGGATCTCGGCTGCGGAACTGGTTATCGGGGATGTAGCCGTTGATCTGCTGTTCGTGCAGATACTTCATATTGGCTTCGTTGGCAAAGCCTGTATCCGCGGTGACGACGGTGCCTTTCTGGTAGATGTTTTCCGCAATGCCCAGTTTCTTAAAACGGGCTTCTACCTGCTCCAGAACTGGCTTCAGGGTGTGATGCTCCTGGCCTTCGCCGAAGGCTTGAGCGTCAATGACGATCTGGTGCTTTTTATCCACCGTGGCTACGCCGTTATATCCCTGGATCGTGCCCTTGCTTGTCGTCATTTTGGCACTTTCGTTATCGGTCAGATTGCTCTTCACTTCCTTGATGCGCTTCCCCCGGCCCATCCTTGGGCTGTGCGTCTTTAGGAAACGGTCCACTTTGTTCATGGCCGCATCTAGCGAGAGAATCGTCTTGGCTCGGCGAATGTCCCGATCCAGGTCGGCTTCCGTTTCAGCTTCATCACGCGCGTAGTGCTCCAGTAGGTGATGCCGAATCAGGCCTCTCAGTTTCTCCCGTTTCTCGCCCAATTCTTTGAACGTACCCGACCATTCCTTAGAGGCATCGGAGGACATCTTGCAGCCGTCAATGGCAAAGAGTTCGTTACCCAGCAAGCCTTGTTCGTGGCACACCAGCAGCACTTGTTCGAATAGCGCTTCAATCTCATCGGCATGGCGACTGACGAAGCTGGCCAGTGTGGTGAAGTGGGGAACGGTATCGCAGGAAAGAGCTTTAAAAATAATATTGGTCTCGCAGCACCACTGCATTTCACGACTGGAGGTGATGCCTTTTGAGTAAGCAAACAGGATAATCTTAAGCAGGATGGCCGGATCATAGGCCAGCCGGCCAGTCGCATCGTTGCGGTACTTGGGATGGAAAACGGATAAGTCGAGTTTATGCTCGATCAGGTAATGCACTGCGTGCTCAAAGGTGCCGGGTTGGAGTTGATCTTGGTAGTTGATCACCACCATGGCATTTTGATCGTGGTTATAAGGCTTGAAGCGCGGCATGTTGACCACTCCTCGTCTGTTTTCTCGATCCTACCAAAACTTAGCCGTCAGCGGGGTTTTTCTACAGGCTCAACGCAGAGCGCACCGGCGACCTTGACGCAGCGAAGCGGAGACAAGGGCGTCCGAGTGCCGCGTTTTGTTAACTGGTTTGTTCGATATTGGCACG